>NZ_JAVKEA010000052.1:0-14627 GCF_040221695.1 Coleofasciculus sp. E2-BRE-01
CAGAATTCGGTTCGGTCAAACTAACTTCTAAAAGCCGAAACGCCCTATTTTTCGTTCTCACTCTTCCTTGTCTACTGGTCTACCTGTCTTCCTTGTCTTGCCTAAACCCCCATCTTAAAAAACCTACCCTTGTGAGCCCCCCTCGTTTCCCCCTGCGAGGAGGGATGACAGAGGATGCTTCGCTTTTGTTGCATGGGAGAAGGGGAACCGGATTCTCTTACTCCCCTCTTGCTCCCCTCTCCCAAGCTTGGGAGAGGGGCTGGGGGTGAGGGCTGAGGGCTGGCGTGGGAGAGGGGCTGGAGGTGAGGGGTTGTTAAGTTGACACCAATAATTGCTCACCTACCCTCTGCCCTGCCTACCGTACAATTAAATTGAGCGGTATGCGATCGCACTCGGTCTATGTTTCGTCTCAGTTATGACCCATTCTGATCATCCTGAATCTATCGCTGCTGAAAACGATCGCGCGTTGCAGTCTTTAATCCGGGTGATGCGGTTTGTCAGTAGACGCCGATTCTCCCTGGTTCTGGTGCGCTGCAATTATGCCAGGTTGCGGGAGGAAATGCTGGAACGGTTGCGCCGGGATTCTCCGGTGGCGTTTCAGGTGTTGCGGCTGGCGGCGGATGAGCAACGGCTGTATACCAAAATTAAAACAGAATTTGGCGATCGCGTAGCGTGTTCCGAAGGAATGTATCGCGCAGCGTGTTCCGAAGGAACGTATCGCGAAACTTCGGCGTTGATGGTGGTGGGATTGGAACAGGTGCAGAATTTGCCCGGTTTGCTGTCGGCGAGTAATCAGATGCGGGATGAGTTTGGCAAGTCGTTTGTCTTTCCAGTGTTTATCTGGGTGACGGATGATGTGTTGCGAAATATAATTCGGATTGCGCCGGATTTCTATAATTGGGCGACGCTGATTGGTTTTCGGGTATCGACAGAAGAATTACTCGCACGGTTGTGGCGGGAGACAGAGGCGGTATTCGAGGCGGCTTTGGTGACAACAGATTGGTCAAGGTTTAGCGGTACTCATCCCCAAGCATATCAGGAATTAGGATTAGCGCGACAGGAATTGCAGGAACGAGGGGAGACGTTAGCGCCGGATTTAGCGGCAAATGTCTCCTTTGCGTTAGCGGTTTATGCCCATCAACAGCATCAAATAGAAGCCGCGATCGCACAATATCAAAACAGTTTAACCCATTGGCAGCATCTTGAGTCCTCATCTCCCTCATCTTCCCCATCTTCCCCATCTCCCTCATCTCCCTCATCTCCCTCATCTCCCCCATCTCCCTTAAAATTAGCGGCTGTTAACCTACAGTTAGGATTGGGGTATTTACATCAAGCTGACTGCCATCGCCGCGACTCTCACCGCCATTTACAGGAAGCTAACGCCTATTTTCAGCAGGGGGTAAACGCCCTAGACTCCGCCCAGCGCCCGGATTTAGTGGCAATCTGGATCAGCAAATGGGGCGAAGTGCTGCAACAATTACAACAGTGGCAAACTTTGCAGGAATTAGCCGAGAAAGCGTTAACCCTGCATCAAACCCAGGGAACCGCCACACAACAGGCGCAGGATTATGGGTTTCTGGCAGATGTGGCGCTGGCAAGGGGAAAATGGCAGCAGGCGAAAGATTGGGCAATTCAGGCGCTACAGTGTGAGGAGGCTACCGGGAATCGGGAATCAGGAAGCGTTTCTGAAGCCGAGAGGGTAGTCTCGAAAAGCAGATGCGGTGGGTATCGGTTGCGCTTGGCACAGGCATTAAATGGACTTCAGCACCCCCAGCAGGCGATAGAAATGCTGGAGAGGGCGAGACGGGAAAGCCGCCCCCAGGATTATCCCCAAAGCTATATTCAAATCTTAAAGGAATTGCGCCAGAGTTATTGGCAGCAAAAGCAGTATCTGAAGGCATTTGAAATTAAGCAAGCCCAAGGGGTGGTAGAGAGTCAATTGGGTTTACGGGCGTTTATTGGCGCGAGTCGCCTGCAACCTTTACCGGGAGAAGAATTGGAAACCGTAGCGCTGGAGATTACCGCGTCGGGGCGGGGGCAGGATGTGCAACGGTTAATTGGTAGAGTTGCCCGTGATGATTGTAAGTTAACCGTGATTCATGGGCAATCGGGCGTGGGCAAAAGTTCCCTAATGAATGCTGGATTAGTACCCGCTTTGGGACAAAAGATGGTGGGGGAGTTTGATGTGCTGCCGATTGTGCTGCGGGTATATACCAATTGGCAGGAAGAGTTGGCGGAATTGTTGTTGGAAGGAATCTCTGCCTCAATCTCTCTTTTACCAGAACAAGGGAGGATCTCTGCCGGACAAACCTCTCCCCCAGCCCCTTTTTTACCAGAACAAGGGAGGATTTCTGCCGGACAAACCTCTCCCCCAGCCCCTCTCCTACAAGGAGAGGGGGGCAAGATTTCTAGAAATCCTCCTAGCAATTCTCCTATAAATATTCCCAGCAATTCTTCTAGCGATTCTCCTATAAATATTCCCAGCAATTCTTCTAGCGATTCTTCTATAAATCCCCCCAGTAATCCTCATAGTAAGACATCTAAAGTTACTCCCCCTTCCCTCGCAGGGAAGGGGGCTGGGGGGTTAGGTCTCCTCCTCAACCAATTACGGCAGAATGAACAGCGTCATTTAATGACGGTGCTGATATTTGATCAGTTTGAGGAGTTTTTCTTTGTCTGCACCGATACCGCCGCACGGCTTCCCTTCTTTGAGTTTTTGAGTGATTGCCTGAATATTCCCTATCTCAAAATAATTTTATCCCTGCGGGAAGATTATCTCCATTATTTATTAGAGTGCGAACGACTGGCACGGATTGACATTATTAATAACGATATTCTGAATAAACATAATCGCTATGAGTTGGGGGATTTTGCTCCAGAGGATGCTGAGGCGATTATTCAAGAGTTGACCGCACGTTCTCAGTTTCATCTAGAGTCGGAATTAGTCGAGCAATTGGTGCAGGATTTAGCCGGGGATACGGGGAAGGTGCGCCCGATTGAGTTGCAAATTGTTGGGGCGCAATTGCAAGCCGAGGAGATAACTACCCTGGCTGAGTATCGCCAACGGGGGACAAAGGATGAGTTGGTGCAGCGGTATGTAGAAGCCGTAATTAAAGATTGTGGAGAGGAGAATCAACGAGTCGGCGAGTTGGTGTTGTATTTGTTGACGGATGAGAAGAATACTCGTCCCCTGAAGACTCGTAGTGATTTGGAATCGGAGTTAACCGCATTACCGATAGATGGGGTTATCGATAGTCAGCAGTTGGAGTTGGTGCTAAAGATTTTTGTCGGTTCCGGGTTAGTGGTGGAAGTACCAGAAAAGCCAGAGGATAGATATCAGTTGGTGCATGATTATTTAGTCGGGTTTATTCGCCAGCAGGAAGGGTTTGGGATTGTTGCGGAATTGAAGGCGGAACGGGAGAGACGGCGGCGGAGTGAGGAGCAGTTAAAGGTTGTTAAACAGCGCAAGCAGCAGGTAGAGCAAGAGTTAGCCGTGGCGCAAGCTGAACTGGAGCGGGTTAATCAAGAAGCCAGAGAGACAATTCAACGGGCGAATCAGCAACTTAAAGAGGCAGAGGAACGGTTAGCTGATGCCAGGAAAAAACAACAGGAAGCCCAAGCGGAACTCGCAGAAGCTCAGGCAGGGACTCGGTTAGAGCGAGCTGGGGTGGCGGCGATTAAACAGTTTGAATATCAACAAATAGAAGCTTTGATATCAGCCATGGAGGCGGGGCAAGACTTAAAAGAGTGGGTTAAAGATGGTCGTCCCTTAGAAAACTATCCTGCTACTAGCCCACTTTTGGCACTCCAGACTATCTTAGATAATATTTGGGAACGCAATCAACTCCAGCATCAGGGTGAAGTCAATGCTGTCGCCTTCAGCCCCGATGGCAAGCAAATCCTGACTGGCTCATTTGACAACACCGCCCGCCTCTGGGATAACCAGGGGAATTTAATCAAAGAATTAACCGGGCATCAGGATTTAGTCTATGCTGTCGCCTTCAGCCCCGATGGCAAGCAAATCCTGACTGGCTCAAGAGACAACACCGCCCGCCTCTGGGACTTGCAAGGGCGGCAGATTGCTGAATTTGCAGGCTATGGAACTATCAGCCCCGATTGGCGTACCATTGCCCTAATTCAAGGGAATAAAGTCCTGTTAAAGCGAGTTGACCGCAATTTAGATGAGCTTTTGGCGGGGGGTTGTGATTGGCTCAAGGATTATCTGGCGACGCATGAGGAAGCGCGGGAGAGGTTGCCCGTTTGTCGAGAGTAGAGGATAGGGATTGGGGATTGGTTGAACCCGTACCGTAGGGGCGCACCGACGTGCATTGGTGTCAACTACAGGCGAGAAAACCAATGCTGGCAAGGTTTTAAGCTGTGTCTATCTACTCCTTGACATTTTCCCCCTCATCCCCTCATCCCCTAACCCCAACTCCCACCCCCCTCGTTCCCCCCTACAAGAGGGGGGATGACAGAGGATGCTTCGCTTTTGTTGCACGGGAGAAGGGGGATCGGATTTTCTTGCTCCCCTCTTGCTCCCCTCTCCCAAGCTTGGGAGAGGGGCTGGGGGTGAGGGCTGGCGTGGTTGCGATCTTAAATTTCGCTAGATTAGGGCACGATAATATCGTGCCCCTACCCCATCAATTATCCCTGATGTAGGGGCATGGCATTGCCATGCCCGATTCTCTCAAACCGAAACTTGCTCACCAAAATGCGCCACCCTTTGACCCCGACATTTTTGAGGTGCGATCGCGGTTAGCAATCTGGTGGGTTTTGTTGTTCCGTTAGTGGTGGGGAGGGCGGGTTTTGTTGTTCCGTTAGTGGTGAATATATGAATTTAGTCCCTAAACCCGCCCCTACAGTTGATCAGTAGTCGGACTATGTATGATTGATAAACGTTAGCCTAAAAAAATATCAATCCTCTCCAGTGGAATCTTTATGATCGAAGTGGATCGTCTGAGCAAGCTCTATGGCGTCACTCCAGCTATTCAGGATGTCAGCTTTAAGGTGGAACCGGGGGAAATCCTGGGATTTCTCGGACCCAATGGTGCTGGCAAAACGACCACCATGCGTATTTTAGCTGGCTATTTACCCGCCACCAGTGGCACTGCCCGAATTGCTGGGTATGATGTCCATGAAAATTCTCTGGCGGTGCGCCAACGCATCGGCTATTTACCCGAAACCCCTCCCCTTTACCCAGAAATGACGGTTGAGGGATTCTTGTACTTTGTCGCCCGTCTCAAAGGCGTATCCGCAGGCGATCGCACGAAGCGGGTGAAGATGGCGATCGCACGCTGTAACCTAGTGGAAAAGCGCAAAGTCTTGATCCGCAAACTCTCCAAGGGATTTCGTCAACGAGTCGGAATTGCTCAAGCGATCGTTCATGATCCACCCGCGATTATCTTAGATGAACCCACCGTCGGACTCGATCCTCGGCAAATTATTGATGTTCGCAACTTGATCAAAAGCCTTGCAGGTGAACATACAATTATCCTGTCTACCCATATTCTGCCAGAGGTGAGCATGACCTGTAGTCGCGTGGCGATTATCAACCGAGGTAAAATCGTCGCCACCAATAGCCCAGAAAACTTGATGGCGCAATTGACGGGAGGGGCGGGCTATGAGTTAGAAGTGGATGGGGATGCGACTCAACTGCAAAAGCTATTACAAGTGTTGCAGGGAGTCTGCTTAGTCGAAATTGTCCCCACTCAACAGTTACCCCCAAATCGCTCCTTAATTCGGATTGTGACGGTACCAGGTACTGATCCGGGACGAGATATTGCGGCTGTAACCGTGGGCGCTGGGATTGGATTGCATGAAATGCGCCGCACTCGCGCTACCCTGGAAGATGTCTTTTTAGAACTGACGACTCAGGAACGCAGGGCGGAGAACCTAGAAATAGAGACAGGGAACAATTTAGCTGAATCGCCTATCTCTGATTCTCCATCAGACGTTCCTGAATCCAATGTTTCTCAATCCCAAGTCCCTGAATCAAAAGTCCCTGAGTCAGACGTTCCCCAATCAGGAGAAGATCGTTAATGCGTATACTCTTTGGCAATATTGTGGCAATTTTCCGCAAGGAATTGCAGGGCTATTTTGCTTCACCTTTGGCTTATATAGTGGCTGGGTTTTTCTGGCTATTGTCGGGGTTCTTTTTCGTGTGGATTCTATTAAGTCCCGATGGGATTATTCAGCAAGTAGCGCAACGCGATCAAGTGGGAATGCCGACACCACCTGTAGATGTGGCGTATGAGTTTTTGAATATGTTTTTGAGTGTTATGGGGTCTCTAATTTTATTTGTTCTCCCCATCCTCTCCATGGGACTCTATTCGGAGGAACGGAAGCGGGGAACGTTAGAACTTCTGGCAACTTCGCCAGTGACAAATTGGGCGGTAGCCGTGGGAAAACTATTAGGCGTGCTAACCTTCTTTACGATTATGGTGCTACCGTTACTCCTGTATGAAGTGATTGCATTGAATGCCGCCAATCCCCCCATTCAACCCTGGGTTCCTTTATTAGCCCATGCTGGATTAATTTTACTCGCCGCATCGGTGCTTTCCTTGGGAATGTTTATTTCTTCGTTAACCGATAGTTCAATCCTGGCAGCTTTCCTCACGTTTGTTTTGATATTATTCCTCTGGGTAATTGATTTAATTGCTAATCTTATCGGTGGTGCTTTTGGGGAAGCGTTAGGTTATTTATCGTTGATGGAAAATTATACCAATTTGGTTCGGGGTGTTCTGGATACCAGTAGTCTTATTTTATTTGCTAGTTATATCTTTTTGGGCATATTCCTCACCGCTCAGTCAATTGAAGCGTTCCGCTTTCAGCGTTCTTAAGTTCGTAGTTGCGCTTTAGCGCCCTAAGCATTTTGGTATTGATGACAAACCTGTAACTATTTTATCACTCAGTCAGGGCGGGTTTAGTCAAATCTGGGTTAGGTCAGAAACAATAATCGTAAAACCCGCCCCTACACAATCAAAACGCTATAAACTATGACAACAAAGCCGATTAAGTGGACGTATTTAAAATATCTATTTTGGTTTGGACCGATCCTGACAATTATGGGAATTACCGCCCAAGAAGTGGCAGGTGAGTGGTCTCCTGTATCCTTAGCGCTGCTAATTGCAGGGCTATTAATCATTGGCTTGTGGTTTCTACTTCTGGATAAAATTGCCCCTGGTTTTTGGGGACGCCGTTCTACCCAGGTGGGAACCAATGCGATAATCGCGACATTAGCCATGTTTGTGATTATCGGGTTAATTAACTTTTTAGGCGTGCGTTATGGGGTACAGATTGATTTAACCGAAAATCAACTATTTACTCTTTCACCCCAGTCACAGCAGGTGGTGAGAAATTTAGATCAATCGGTGAAAGTTTGGGTGTTTGAGAGTCCCGCTAATCCCGCCGATCAAGAACTCCTGGAAAACTACCGCCGCTATGGATCAAATTTAGAATTTGAGTTTATTGACCCCCAGCTACAACCTGAATTAGCCCAAAAGTTTAATGTAAATTATATAGGGGAGGTTTACTTAGAATATGGGAATCAACGCGAGTTAGTCCAAACCATTAGCCAAGGGGAACGGTTATCGGAAGTCCAGCTAACCAATGCAATTGAACGCATCACAGGCGATCGCACAGATAAGGTCTATTTTCTCCAAGGTCATGGTGAACGCCCCTTAGAAGCGTCAGACGAAGGTGGATTATCTCAAGCCGTAAGCGCGTTAGAGACAAAAAACTTCACCGTCGAACCCCTGAATCTGGCTGAACAGCCAGCCGTTCCCGATGATGCGTCTTTAATCGTAATTGCTGGACCGAAACGAGCGCTGTTTGAACCGGAAGTGCAAGCCTTAGAAAACTATTTGGCTGATGGGGGAAGTCTGTTAGTGATGATAGATCCCGATACCAATCCCGGATTGGAACCCTTACTCTCCGATTGGGGGGTAACGTTGACAAATCAGATTGTGATTGATGCGTCGGGTCAAGGGAGGTTAGTCGGTTTAGGTCCAGCAACCCCCTTAGTTACGCAATATGGCGATCATCCAATTACCCAAGATTTTGGAACTGGCTTTTCGATTTATCCCTTAGCGCAACCCGTGGACATGGAACCTGTAGAAGGGATTCAGGAAACCCCCCTGGTGATCACAAGTCCCCAAAGTTGGGCGGAAAATACGCCAGAACAACAACCGTTGGAGTTCAACGAACAAGAAGGCGATCGCCCCGGTCCTTTAGTATTAGGGGTGGCGTTAAGTCGCCAAGATTCCAGCGCTTCACCACCATCAGAACCGGAAGCGGAAGAAACTCCAGAAGCTGAAGGTGAAGACACGGATGAACCCGAAGCGGAAGAAACTCCAGAAGTGTCGCCAGAAGACACCGATGAACCCGAAGCGGAAACTCCAGAAGCATCTCCAACGGCTTCGCCAGAGGAATCCCCAGAAGCCTCACCTTCACCAATCCAGACCGATGAGTCTCAAGCTAAAGAAGACGAAGCTGAATCACGATTAATTGTGTATGGTAATTCAAACTTTGCCACAGATAGTTGGTTTGATCAGCAACTCAATCCTGATATTTTTATCAACTCCGTGAGTTGGTTAAGCAAGCGAGATGCACAAGCCCTTTCAATTAGTCCCAAAGAACCCGAAGACCGCCGAATTAACTTAACATCCGTCCAATCGGGAATATTGGGATGGTTAGCCCTGTTAATTGTGCCAGCATTTGGTTTTTTAACCGCCGGGATGCTGTGGTGGTTACGGCGGTAAAGGTAGATCAGTAGGGGCGGGTTTTACTACTATCTTTTGAAAGGGTGCGTTACGCTAACGCTAACGCACCCTACACCCGCCCCGACCGAGTGATATAAAATGTTCGCATCGGAATTATGTTTTTTTAACGCAGAGGACGCAGAGGTTGACGCAGAGGGACGCAGAGGGTCATAACCAATGACAAATGACCAATGACGAATGACCAATGACGAATAACAAATGACGAATAACAAATGAAGCTACAGAAGACCACTTGGGTTTTATTAATTGTCGCCCTTTTCCTGGGAGGATTTGTCTATTTTTATGAAATCGTTGGAACTCCTCAACGGGAAGCCGCGAAGGAAGCCGAAAAGCAACTGTTTAGCTTTGAAGAAGATGAGATTCAACGGGTAAACATTTATATCCAGGAAGAAAGCCGAAAATTTGAACGGGTGAGTGAACCTGAACCCGGTTGGCGCATGACAGAACCGAAGGAAGTCCCCGCCAGTGATCCATCAGTTGCATTTCTCTTGAATTTACTCGTTGAAGGAAAGAGCGATCGCATAATTCCCAATGTCGCCCCGGAAAACCTGAAAGACTATGGCTTAGACAAACCCCAAGCCATGGTAACAGTGCGACTTAAAAACGATGAAACCCATGAAATTCTTTTAGGTAAGCCAGATTTTAATAACAGTTTCCTCTATGCTCAAATTGATCCGTTTTCCGACAAATCCCAGCAATCTAACGTTTTTTTAGTCCCCATGGACTTTGAATATGCTGTCAATCGCCCCTTATCCGAATGGGAGCAACCTCAAGAGGATACAACGGAAGAAACAGAATCATCGGATAAAGAAAACGATGAATCAACATCTGAAGCAGAATCGACTACAGAGGAAGCAGAACCTCCGGAAAACCAAGCTACTCCTAATAACTCTGATACTGAACCAGAAGAATCAACGCCTGAACCAACACCGACACCGGATAACCAAAATCCGTCCGCATCTCCCTCTCCTGAAAAGCCGTCCTCTTCTGAAGATAAAAAGCAACCAATAGAGGATGAAATGGCTTCTCCCAATGAGGAAATAGAACCTGAAAATGTCCCCAATGACTCTGAAAGCGAAGACATTCCTGCTGAATAAAATCTATATTTATTGGGACAATTCTATTGCCTGAGACAGGGCTTTGAAACTTTTACATTGTGCCTGTTCCCTGTTACCTATCCTCACCACAACACCTATTCAACAAGCCCTATTTGAGGGGATGACTAATGAAGGCATACCTGTCATCAATTCTAACTCTGGCTACCCCTTGCTGAAATGACCAAGCACTATCAAATTGGGGCTTGATGACTAAATTCCCTATTTTGTTAATATAACCCCACTTGTCACCTATTTTGATCGCGATTAAGTCTTCCGAAAAGTCATACGTGTTATCAAACTGGGGAGCAATTAGCATATTTCCCTGCTGATCAATATAACCAATTTTATCGTTCATCGAAATTCCAGCCACACCTTGGACAAAATCCCCCGCCCAATCAAAATAAGGCATAATCACAAACTCGCCTTGATGATTAATATACCCTGATTTCATCGCTTGATTAGTTACAGACGCCAAGCCTTCGGAAAAAGAACTCGCGTCTTTAAATTGAGGGTGAATCGCCCAGTTTCCAGTTTTGTCGATATAGCCATACTGGTTATTAACCTTTACCGTAGCTAACCCCTCAGAAAACGGTTCTGCTTCCTGAAATTGAGGTGAAGCAACCCAGTTTCCGGTTTTATCAATATAACCATACTGATTATTATTTTCGACAATTGCCAATCCTTCCGAAAACAAATCAGCATCGTAAAATTGAGGTAAAATTATTACCGTGCCAGTTTTATCGATATAGCCCCAATCCTCACCTTGTTTAACCGGAGCTAATCCTTCGGCGAACGATTTAGCGCCATCGAATTGAGGTTTAATTACCCAGTTACCTGTTTGATCAATATAACCCCATTTTCCATCAACTTTGACTGGGGCTAACCCTTCATTAAACGAATCAGCTAACTCGAATTGCGGTTTAATTACCCAATTTCCGCTTTGATTAATATAGCCCCACTTCCCATCCAACTTAACCGCCGCTAACCCCTGAGAAAAATCATGTCCTGACTCTAACTCAAATGGGAAAGTAAATTGTACAGGAACAGCATTTTCGCTAGAAATTCGAGAATTATGGAAACCGTTGTTAATCGTTGATATAATCTGACATCCGGATAATTGAGTAACCAGCAAACCTAAGAAGAGACTGGTGATCTTAAAAACTAGCCGATGTCTAAACTTGTACTCTAACAATCCTCTACCCATGGGGTAAAACTATTTAGGGCTGGCTGAATAAGTGCTGAGGGAGATGGGGACGAATGACGAATGACAAATGACGAATGACAAATGACAAATGACAAAACCCCAATCCCTCAACATAAATCAGTGAAATCAGTGTTTACCGCCTTGCTACCCCTTCATTCCGTGCAGCTTGTTGTACCGCTGCGGAAACGGCTGTCACCACACGCTTATCAAAAACCGATGGGATAATATGTTCGGCGTCTAAATCTGTAGTAGACATCAAAGACGCGATCGCTTTTGCCGCTTCTAGATACATCGTACTGGTAATCACTGAGGCGCGACAGTCGAGCGCACCACGAAAAACACCAGGAAACGCCAGAACATTATTAATCTGATTGGGATAGTCACTGCGCCCCGTTGCCATAACGGCTACATCATCTAACACCAATTCTGGCTGAATCTCTGGTATCGGATTTGCCATCGCCATAACGATAGGATCTTGTGCCATTGAATGTACCATTTCTGGGGTCAAAACACCAGGAACACTGACGCCGAGAAACACATCCGCCCCCACCATTGCACCGGCTAAAGTACCACTGGATTCAACCGCAAATTCTTGCTTTTGGGACGTTAAATCCGTGCGTTTGGTTGAGAGAATCCCTTTGGAATCACACATCCAAATCATCTTCGCCCCAGCTTGACGCAATAGCCGCGCGATCGCAATTCCCGCCGCCCCAGCACCATTAATCACAATTCGCACGTCTTCCAGGGATTTCTTCACCAGTTTGAGGGAATTAATTAACGCCGCTAAACTGACAATGGCTGTCCCATGCTGATCATCGTGAAACACAGGAATATCTAAGACTTGCCGCAGTTTGGCTTCAATGTCAAAGCAACGGGGGGCGCTGATATCTTCTAGGTTAATCCCGCCAAAAACGGGAGCGATATTTTTAACGGTTTCGATAATTGTATCGGTGTCTTGATTTGCCAGACATATAGGAAAGGCGTCAATTCCGGCAAATTCTTTAAACAGCATCGCTTTCCCTTCCATGACGGGTAATGCTGCTTGAGCGCCTAAGTTGCCTAACCCTAATACGGCGCTACCATCTGTAACAATTGCTACTGTATTACTTTTAATGGTCAGGGAGTAAACTTGTTGAGGGTCTTCTGCGATCGCGTTGCAAATTCGACCCACCCCTGGCGTATACGCCATGGCTAAATCGGCTTGGGTTTTCAGGGGGAGTTTGTTCTCGATGCTGATTTTACCCCCTCGATGCAGATTGAACGTGCGATCGTAGACATCGATCACCTTGATATGGGTAAGTTCCTTAACCGCTTGCACAATATGTTCGGCGTGTTCGGTACTCGTCGCATCGATGGTGATTTCACGAGTTGTAACTTTGTGGGTTTGGTGAATCAGATCAATCTGTCCCAGGTTTCCCCCTACCTGTGCGATCGCCTGAGTAACGGTGGCGAGCATCCCAGAGCGGTTGGGAAGTTGGATACGAATCGTTAAACTGAAACTGGAATTCGGTGTCAGGTCTGCCATGCTGGATTGATTTCGGGTTTCAAGCTTTCAATTGTAGACCGAATTCCCAGTCCGAGGGAAAGCTCTTGGTGAACAGGTGCAGGGGAGATGAGGGAGATGAGGGAGATGAGGGAGATGGGGGAGATAAGGGAGATGGGGTGAGTTATCACCAACTTTTGCGAATGACTAATGACAAATGACTAATGACTAATGACCAATTATTATGAAAAGTCTCTATACTGAAATCGAAATAAATGCTCCCAAGTCACAAGTGTGGCAGGTTTTGTTAGACAAACAGCAGTGGAAGTATTGGAACACGTTTCTCTTTGACCGTGAACCCGAACAGCCATTGGAAAAAGGACAAGCGGTGTCTCTGTCATTACGACGATTACCCAAGGATGAAGAAACGGAATTTGAACCCTTGATCACACTCTTACAACCCGGAATTTGTCTGCGCTGGGTTTCATCGATTCCCGGTTTTCGCAGTGAGTACGTATTTGAGTTACAAGAGATTGGTTTGAGTCGCACTAAATATGTTCATATAAGCCGTTTTTCTGGGGTGTTTACTCGTATTTTTGTCCCCTTTATCCGGCAAGATGAGCATCGGGGAATGCAACGCATGGCGCGGGAGTTGAAGCGGTATGTTGAGCATTTATAATTAGGGAAAATATGGCTCTTGAGACCAGATGTTCTGCTACTCCCTAGGATTATGACTACCGTATTAAACTTAAAGCCACTGACGACAACATTGACGCGATCGCAGTTTTATCAACTGTGTGTAGCCAACCCTGATGTACCATTAGAACGTTCGCCCCAGGGAGAGTTAATTATCATGACACCGATTGGTGGAGAAGGTGGTAGCCAAGAAGCCAGCTTAATCTCTAGAGTCGTCGTCTGGAATGAGCAGACTCAGCTTGGTGTAGTCTTTAGCTCCCAAACTGTCTTTAGTTTACCTGGTGGAGGCGATCGCTCTCCAGATGTCGCTTGGGTGGAATTGGGGCGATGGCAACGTTTGAGTCAATCGGAACGAGAAAAGTTTCCGCCGCTTTGCCCAGATTTCGTGATTGAGTTGCGCTCTCGCACCGACCGATTAAAACCACTTCAGGATAAGATGCAGGAATATTTGGCAAGTGGTTTACGTTTGGGTTGGTTAATTAATTATCAGGATCGGCAAGTGGAGATTTATCGAGAAGGAACAGATGTGGACGTTGTAGCGATGCCTGTTGTGTTGTCAGGGGAGGAAATATTGCCAGGGTTTAGATTAGAAATTCTGTAGGGGCGGGTTTAGGGATTCAATTAAAGATATCATCGATAACCTTTTAACAAAACCCGCCCTTTTCCTAGGTATAGCCGAGCCATAAATACTGTAGGAGCAGGTTTAGGGATTCAATCAACGATATCACCGATAAGCTGTTCGGCATTTAAACCTTAATGTCAATAATGGCGAAAGCATTGTAGTGCGAGCATCTTGCTCGCTACTAATACCCAATTTAAATGCATGACAGCTTAACCTTTATGGTTCGTTACATTTGGCTAACGTAGCCTAATGGAGTAAAGGTGTCAATTTGTCAAGATTACAGTGATAGGAATTTTGTGCGATCGCTCCTGGCATAGTGGTCAATGTTCAGATCGCCCATGTTCAGCAATTCAGCGTGAAAACCGACACCATCTTCTATAACCTGTTTCTCGAATTCCCAGGTATTTTATTTGAACTCATTGATTCAGACCCAGAGGAAGCTACAATTTATGAATTCACCTCCCGTGAAATCAAACAACCCTCCTTCCGGTTAGACGGCTTGTTCTTACCCACGACGGAAGACGCAGAAAAATCGTTCTATCTGCTAGAGGTTCAGTTTCAACCCGATGAAGCGTTATACTATCGATTATTTGGTGAACTCTTTCTCTACTTGAGGCAATACCAACCGCCTCATCCTTGGCAGGTTGTCGTGATCTATCCTACTCGTAGGATTGAACGAGAACAAGCGTTTCAATTTGGTGAAATCCTTACCCTCAATCGCGTCACACGCATTTATATTGATGAA
>NZ_JAVKEA010000053.1:0-12666 GCF_040221695.1 Coleofasciculus sp. E2-BRE-01
CTGCATTTTTCTCGGTTTTTAGAGCAACTTGTAATTTTTCTTTTTGAGCGGGTTTCAAATAATTTTTGGCTGGCATATTTTTTTCGTT
The DNA here is from genome assembly GCF_040221695.1 of Coleofasciculus sp. E2-BRE-01. Lineage (NCBI taxonomy): Bacteria > Bacillati > Cyanobacteriota > Cyanophyceae > Coleofasciculales > Coleofasciculaceae > Coleofasciculus > Coleofasciculus sp. E2-BRE-01. Next base: position 89 of record NZ_JAVKEA010000053.1, read on the forward strand.
TTTCGGATTTCCTATTTTAATTATACCCTATTTAAATGCCGAACAGCTTACCACATAAGTTGTGTCAAACCATTTCGTGGTTCGAGTCTCATGATTTGAGTTAGATTGAGGCGAAGCTAAAGTCGGTTCTGGGGATGATGAAGGTGGCGTTTGGGAGCCATTGGTAAAGACGGCACTATTCTGATCTGTAGAAGTGCTTGAATGAGGGGTGTTTTTTGTTGGTGTATTCCTTGAAGCTTTGCTCGTCGGCTGTGTGCCAGTTTTTCCAGAGGATACTGGGGAAGGATTGGGCTTAGGTTTTGGGGGAGAAGAGGAACCGCTAGGGGGTAAGGGTTCAGGCGGATAGCCAAAGGCACGAGCAACTGCGTTGGCGATCGCATATAGTCCTTCCTTTCGTCGGAAGTAGGAAAGATGATCGCAGGCGATCGTATCTAAAACATTAACCGTGAAAGAGCCATCTTGCGGCACATCGATCATGCTACTCACAGCGACAGCAATATCGTTTTCTTCCTCTCCAAAGGGAAGTTCAACCGCTCGACGCATCTTGCTCTTGAGTACATCCAACAACTGTTTCACCTCAGAGGCTTGATCCATGAGTGCAGTGCTTCCCGCAATGATGCTGTAGGGACACTTGGAACCAGAAGAGGCTTTGAGTTCATCTAGAAATGAAGATTTAGTGGCGTGCATTTCCCGCAGCGTTACGCTCATGGCTTCAACCGATTTTTCCAGTAACGAAGGGACAAGGGGCACCAAAGAGAGATTCAAACCAAAAGATAGTAGAGTGGTGGCTAAGTCATGCACTGTTGCCCATGGAGAACCGCCATTAGGAGTACCAACCATGATTAAATGACTGACCACTTCATTTCCGCCATGGTGTTCAATGAAACGTCGGGATACCAAACCGCCCATTGAGTGCGCCAAAATAAGCAGCGTTTTACCATGCTGTGGTTCAAGCCCAACCGCAGCCAGTTGCCGTTTGAGTTCCCTGGCGGTGTCTTCGATGGATGTGTTCAAGCTTTCGTAGTCAAACGCCAACACCAGGTCATACAATTCCTCCAAGGATTTAACCTGCCCATTCGCATTTACTTTGGCGTAGCGCCCGCTCGGAATCATGCTCTCTGTGTCGCCAATGATGCCGTGAATGTAGAGAACAATATTGTTGGCTTTAGCCACAGCTGTTTTAACGGTGTCCACATCTTCTTTGTCGGTGTAGCTAACCGTGCCATCCCCATTCAGGGTTGCTTGTCTCAGCCAAGCATAGGAAGACGTTTGACCCACATTGTCCAATACAACCTTGCGAAAACACAGTTGAATCGCTTGACGGAGTTCGCGTTCATCAGCATTCAGCCGTTGGGAGTCGCAGAGGCGTTCAATCTTAATCTCAGTCTTACCCTTTTCTGCCTGCCCAACCCCTAACGGCAAGTAAAACTGACCATCGTGAGCTACAGCAAGCACCCGCTCATTCGGCTGTAAGGGGCGATCGACTGAGATAATCATGGGTGAGTCTGGTTTGACGGCATCGAGCGTTGATGGGTTGACCTCCAACTCCAGGACACTCGCGTCTTGACGCACACTACGACTTGTTGAGAACTGAAACGCTTCTGTATGATCCAGAAGGGCAGGCAACGCCATGCTACTCAGACTACGACTTGTGGATGAAGGCGTTTTGAGACGGGCAGAAGCTTGTAGCTCAGGTGGTGTCATAACACAGACACCAGGAGAGAGAACTGTTTCAGTTTGTGGAGTCAGTTCCACACTATCTGCTCTAACCGTTGTCAGAGTGATCTGCTTCGTCATCCAGTCAGCGACGGGTGGATCGGTGAGCATTTGTCGAGACTTTTGATCCGCACGTAACAAACTATTTTGCTCAAACTGGGAAAGAGTTGTGAACGCTTCCGTACTGACAATCAGTTTGAGAACGTCCTGATATTCTGTCAAGCCTTGGTTTATGACTTCTTTTGGCATCCCGAAGGGGATATCCTCACTCCAATTGACTCCAGAGCGTCTCTGCGCTTGATACGCTTGTCCTGGGTTAAGGCAAATCCATATCCTGTCGCCCCCTTCAGGAAAGACCTTGAGAATTCCCACCGAATAGTCGTCTGCAACATCCAAGATGGCACAATAAAGGGGTTGGTCTAGTTGTTGCTCTAAGGTGTTTTTGAGCTTCAACCGAATACTTGCCCCATGTTCTATCTGTAGCTCAGAATTGGTATAAACCTTACCGTTATGAGTGATTTCAATCTCAATTGCATTCTTGGGAATGCTGGAATTGGGGTTCTCTAGTTGCCGTATTTTTGTCCAGCGGGCAATATGTTCTACCTGCTTGACGGCTTTATTCACGTCATATTCGCCATTGGCTTCAATCGGAACGACCAGCAAGCGATCGCTAGTATCGGTGATTTCAAACCGCTGTTCCCGTGCGTAGAGGCGGTACTGGTGAGGTTTGCTGCGATCGCGCTCTATTCCTACAACTAACGAATCGGTAAGCTTTTCTTCTACTTGCGCTAATGCTGTTGCATCACCTTTCAAATAAAAGCGTACAGGGGACAGAGGTCGCTTTATTAAAACGGCTTTGTAATCAGAATCTTTGGGAAGTTCAGCCTCAGAGAAGAACGTTACCGCACTTTCTTCCATGCGAACGGCGGTAATTCTCACGTCACGCAGTTTCCTGGACTTATCTTTCATCGCATCAAACGTGCAGTTGTTTGGATAAACAGCCAGTTCACAGTCTTCTTGCAGGAATTGGGATATCCCCCCAGTAACAATCCATTCTGCGGATTGACAATCTTGTATTTCGTGGCGATAGATAAGATTAAAATATGGCTCTCGTGGTTTAATTACCTCTCGATCGCCCAAAAAAGCTATGCTGTTCAAATCCTCCTGGTAGCTCATACCAATGGGTTCAACTTGAGGGGTTTGATCTCGTCTGTGACCATGAACGTGACCTTTAACTTCATTGAGCAAATCATTGTAGGACAGTGTTGCATTGAGACTGTTTAACTCTTTGAGGAGAAAGTAAGAGAAAACCCCTCGAGTATTGCCATCAGAATCGGTCATTTCTTTTGCTGTCTCTGTATAGAGGCAAGCAGACATAAAGACGTGTTTCCCTTCAGGAAATTGACCCTTTTTGAGACCTTGTGCGATTTGAGAATCACCAGCAAAACAAAACTCGTTATACGCCCTCGGCAGACGGGTATCCGTAGAGAGACGGCGCACCCGCTCCTTGCGGTCAGTCTCTCTAGTACCAGAACTGGAGTGACAGCAATCGAACACCACCAAAATATGCGGTTCATTTTTTGCAACTTTGGCAATCAGATATCGCAACTCTTTGTCTGCTAAATCTCGGATTTGAGTGCCATCTTTGCTTATAGTTCGGCTGTCATAACAGACTATCGTCTCAAGCTTCTTTTTCCCTAGTTCCTTCTCATACTCCAAAGTATCAAATTCTAATCCTGCCAGTTCTTGCGATCCATGACCGCAGAAGTAGAACAGAACTACATCGTCTTTACCTGCTCGACAAAGGTGACTCTCAAACTTGCCAACCACAGCTTGTCGAGTTGCCTGTTCATCAATCAGCTTTTCGATGTGAGAATTATACTTTTTATGTAAGCGATTTTTTATAAATTTTTCGATCGCTGCGATATCGTTCACGCATCCATTCAATCTATCTCCAGGATGGGGATATCGATCGATACCGATAAGTAGTGCATAGAGGTTGCGGATCATTTTAATCATTTTAATTTGTCCTAATAAGCAATTCTATTGTCTTGTTTTTTTTGATTTTTACATTACACGTTCGGTAGAACCCATTTCCTTAGCTTCCGTTGGGGCTGTGTAGATCCGGGAGCTTTTATAAAAGCGTTAATACTGATAAAAAATACGTCTCATTCGCTATTATCTCGGCTTTTTGCCTGTGATTTTTTATTGGTCAAGGATGTACGGATACTTTATATTAACTTGACTAGGGGTCTATCGATCTCATAAAAACCCAACAAAAAAACTCATGATTTTGCTATATTTTTATATATTAGTTTTATGGGGTGTTGTTTTTCAGAATACCAATTATGATATATCCACAGTGTTTGTGGTAAGTAGTCGGACAAAAGAAAACAACACTGTACTAAGTTTTGCAAACAAGCCTCAAACCCTTACAAAGGACTTAGCTTGCTTCTCGCTCTCGCGAGTATGACAAATGACAAATGACGATTAAATTCTTTTCCGATGTGGATCTAAGTGTCTCTTAAATTATTGGCGTGATTGTTTATGAGTTTTTGTATGAGTTTTATAGGTTGTATTTTTTGAAAATACAAATCATAATAATGTACAGATTCAATTCACGAAATATTGGCAAACAAGCTTGTATAAGTTTCATAGCAAACCAAAGTATTAAAATTAAGGAGAAAAAATGGCTAAAACTCATACCGTAAAATCTGGTGACACATTATTCAAAATCGCTGAACAATACTATGGTGATGGTAATCAGTGGAACAAGATTGCATCTGCAAACGGCAATCTTGCACCTGAAAGTTTGAAAGTTGGTCAAAAAATCACTATTCCTGATTGATAATTTTAAAATAGGAAGGAAGCTAATTAAATAACCTTCCTATTTCCTCCAATTTAGTCAATTCTTGAGAATTCAAGAGAAGATATATATGGATCGCGCACACAGAGTTATTGAGCTAACAAACCAAGAACGAACAAAAAGAGGATTGCGAGCTTTGACATGGAATGAGCAACTGTTTAAGGCAGCTCAAAATCATTGCAAAAATATGGCAGAAGATGATTTTTTCAGCCATCAAGATCGATTTAACAGAGATCATAAAACTCCTGTTGAACGTGCAAATAACTATGGATACCCATCTTCATATGTCGGTGAGAATATTGCTGCTGGAAGTTCCACACCGGAAGAAGTAGTGAGGAATTGGATGGATAGTCCCAAGCATCGTGATAATATTCTTAATCCAAAGTATACCGAAATTGGAGTGGGTCATCACTATCTGGGAAATGATGGAGGCAAGGTTAACCATAAGCATTATTGGACGCAAGTCTTTGGAAAACGTTAATTCGTAAAAATCCAGCGAAACAAATGAGTAGAAAGCTAAACTAGCCAGCTTTTTACTCACACATTCAATCTGAAAGATGGAGAAAATAAATGGGACATTTAAGTGATTATCCAGACGTTCCTGACTGGAAAGAGAAACCCGAAGGATATAAAACTGGGGAAATGGTCAAATATCAAGGCAATATTTTCCAAGCGGCTTTTTGGGCTTCAAAACCAGGGGAAGGAGATCCTAATAAGAATGGATGGCGACTTTATGATGAGCTTTATGATGTAACGACTTCCAATACAACAGAACAAATTAATATCATTGGGTACATTCCTACCTGGAGAAAAGGAGAGGGTTTTGACTATAGCAATAGTGAAATCTATCAATACATCACTCATGGAATTATTGCTTTTATCATGTTTAGTGAAAGCAATCTGGGTGAGTTTGATGATAAAGCCTTGAGTGATGTCAATCTCGTCATTTCAGATGTTGTCACCGTTGGTCATGCAGTTGGCACAAAAATTTTAATTGCTCTAGGAGGAGCAACTGATTATGGTTTTCTCTATTTAATGGAAAGAATCGGCAATAATCCTTCAGATCCTCTTCTGAAGCAAACCGTTCAAAAAGTTGTTGATTTTGTACAATCGAACGATTTAGATGGGGTAGACTTAGACTTAGAATGTTGGTGGGATAAAAATGGCGATCCCGGCAAAGACCAAGGTGGTAGACAAAAAAGCGAGGGACCTCATCCAGCAGGGCGGGGTTTGACTGAGTTTGCCAAGCAGCTAAAACAAGCCATGCCAGATAAAATTGTTTCTGCTGCTGTGTTTGCAACCTCGTGGTACGGCAATAACTACGATCCAAAACTGGTAGATTATTTAGATTGGGTTGCAGTTATGACCTATGACCTGACAGGGTCTTGGAATGATTCTCCAGTAGGACCGCAAACCGCTCTTTATAAGATCCGTGAAGAGGAGCAAAAGTCTTATCTTGAAGAACAACAGGGAGAATGGCCTGGTGGCGGTTTTGTGGATAATCCAATTCTTTCTGTAGAAGATTCTCTTTGGTATTGGACAAATCCTTTCTTCACCAATTGGCAGGGAGAAGGACAAAAGTTACCAAGAAATAAACTTGCAGCAGGAGTCCCTATTTACGGATATGACTTTGCCTATGCCAAAGACCCAGACGCTCTGAGCGGTCAGGTTCCGCCGGGATATAAAAGTATAAGATACAAAGACCTTCTCAGTCAGTTTCCTGATGCTCACAATGCTGCGAATGCTAAAATCCAAGTTCCAGGAAGCACACCCAGACCAAATTTCCGCAGCAACCAGCCTGGAAGTTACCCCTACCAGCACAATATCTATTTTGAAACTCCGGCAACAGCAGTGGAAAAATTAAATTTCTTAAAAAGTGTGGGAGCGCAAGGGATAATTATTTGGGAACTTTCTAATGAGGTTTGGCAAGAAGGTAAAAGTATCGTTAAAGCACTTTACCAAAATTCAGGTAACCCCGAAAAAGAGAATACTATTGCTCTTCCTCTTACAGAAGAAATACGTGGGGAGAAACCTTCCGTTGCTTTAAACGATTATGATGTAGCAGTCAAAGTTTACGTGTATTACGATCCAACTCCGCCGAGCTTTGATGGACCTCCAAGGAAACCCAGTACTATACGTTACTGCTTCGGCAAAGTTAAAGGAGATACAATCAAATGGGGAGAAAGCAAAGACTTCCACATAGTGAACCCAGATGAAAACCCCGGGAGATTCCTTGCATACTCGGTTGGTATTAATAGGAATCAGATTATCTTAGTTCGTTGGTCTAATAAAGACAATAGTCTCTGGTACGATGCTAGAGAATATTCTGAACTCCTTCAAGACATACCTGATTTGATTGAAACAGGTATATCAGTGATTGAGGTGAAGCGTGATGCACCGAATAGCCCTTACGATTATGGTAACAACCCCTGCGTTGACATCAACAATAATGGAGTGATAGTTGATGTTCATGAGTCCGATAAGACTCTCTGGTATCGTGTTGGCTCCCGAATACCTTTTGCTGTTCCATCTCAATTCGCGATCGAATGGAGCGCCGAGAGCCACCAGTACGATAATGGTGGAGCTCCCTCAATTGCCATCAACGATAATAAAGTAGTTGTTGAAGTTCATCGCTCAGAACGACTTGATGACTTGAGTCTCTGGTATCACATCGGTAAAGTTAATGGGAACAGAATAGAATGGGGACAGAGCAAGCAGTACGCAAAAGAGGGTATTGCCCCTTCGGTTGCCATCAACAATAACGGGCTAGTAATAGTGGTTCACCACGATCTCTCTGGAACACTCTATTATCGCATAGGTAGAGTACAAGAGACAAAAGGTGAGATTGAATGGACAGAGGATTCAAGTACAAGATTGTTTGACGGGAAGGACGCTTCAGTTGCTTGTAACAACAAGTATGCCCTGATCTCTTATAATCCCGAAAAAGAGAAATTGGGAAAAATAAGAGATCACCTTTTGAGTTTACCAGACTCAGATATTCAGTGGATTGAAGCGCAAGGAGAAAATGCGTACTGCTACTATTTGCTTGATCGCAGCATTGCAGGAAACAAAGCAATCAATACAACAAAAACAATTAAAGTTGATGAAGGTACGCCCTATCTCAATGCTGTTCTGATGGAAAGTATTGATTCGAGCGCATTCCCCAGGGGAGCCGTATTAAAAGTAAAAGCACCCGATGGAACTGAGTATTCAAGGGAAACAAATAGCGAAGAGCTATTGGCGATCGAGTCTGGTTCATCGTTGAGAAGTCTTGTGGTTAAAAACCCCCTAGCAGGGCATTGGCAAATTACATTGCGAGTCCCGGAAGGAGTGGGCTTTTATTTCAAATTTTCAACACTTCCTTCTCAAAAAATCCGTGAAACTATCGAGAAGACTCTTCCTGATGCATTTGATACTGAGCATGGGCGTTTGCACAAACGCCAGGTGAATATAGGAGATAACAATCTTGTACAACAGTGTGCGCTTATAGCACCCTCAGTCTTGTTAACGTTTCGGAGAGAGCCAATTATTCGTCTCCAAGGATCAGTGGTTCAACAGCAAATTGAATCTCTCACTGGCATGACAGAACTCGACAATGTGGGAAATCCACGCGATGGTTCAGAGTTACTTTGGTATCAAGTCGTTAGCTCCCCAATTAGGGTTGTATTTTGGAATGTCCAGAGGATGTCGGGATCGCAACGGAATATGGCGCGATGGGATTATGTCTATAATCAGCATCTGCAAGTTTGGCTAGTTAGTCAGGACGCGCCAGACATCGTGTGTTTAGCTGAGGTTACTAACCGAGGGGAAGAACTTGCGACATCATTAAATAACGATCCTGTTTTGCGGCAGCGGGGTTATGTAGCGACTTTCGAGCCTGTAGATGCAGTACGAGGGTTGGGGCAAGGACCATGTAACTTTATAGTAATCCGACGGGTTGGGATAGGTGAACCTGTGCGGGTGGGAAGAAGTACAAGGAGACCAATGGTTCAAATCAGGGTGACTGCTCCAGGGCGGAATCGAGAGTTAAATATAGGCTTTGTCCACGTCACCGCCAACCCTCGCCAATCGCCAGAGGACATAATGGATGCGACGAACGAGATTGCACCTGAAATCGGCTCAGTAGTGCTGGGAGATATGAACTTTCGTGCTAATGAGCCGTTTGGTGTTTTGCGTCAAGGCCTTTTTGTGGACTATGGAGCAAGCCTTCAAGCGCGAGACTGGCGTAGGATAACCCCACCTTACAATACCTTCAGAGGAGAGGGCAATCGGCAAGATGGTTTTGATAATCCGTACACTCTCGATTATCTATGGTATCAAGCGGGTCAAATCGATACTACTATCGAGCAAGTTACATCCTACAGACCCAATCCGCTCAATATTGATTGGGGTATAGTCGATCATGCGCCCATAGCTTATACAATAGAATACATTGAAAGGAATGAGAATGCATGATCGGCGCGTTTGAACGAATATGTTCCAGGTGGCTCCCGGAAATTATAGAGGTCAAAAACCATTTCGATCTATTCAGAATTGGCTAAAAGTAGACCTCTTGAGCGCTAGCAATACTGGGAATCAACAATGTTAGACCTCTGCGGAATCACGAGAAAACTTTTACAAAGCCCGGAATTCTGCGTTTCTCGGAGTGGCGATCGCTAAAATTGAGATTGGCTCGAGGTTTCCCACTTTAGAAAATCCGAATTTTGCAAGAGGTCTATTCTTTAATTCCCTGCACCACCCTCCATAAGAGCAGATCGCTTTTGTAATACGGCTTGAATCCTTCTCGGTTTTGGTCTGCTCGACTCCTGGTCTAATAGACACTGGTTTTTTAGAATGATTAAGGAATCTACACTCAATTTTATGTCTCAAAATTCAAAAATTACCAAGTGCGCTATCTACCCCGCTATTGGTATTGCCCGAATTGGCAATGCGCCGGATGACTTCTATCTTGCTCCCGAAATTCCGGGCAAACCGACAGCAGTCGAAAATGGCTATAAAGATAGCAAAGGAAGAGTTAAAAAACAAGTCGCTCGTTTCCGCATCTATGGCTTAACAGAAGATGGAGAAGTTGCCAAGGAAATCACGGCGGACGAAGCCAAAATTGAATGGCGCGTCCATGTCGCCAACCGCAAAGCAGCTTGGTACAACTTTACCAATGCCCTAGACTTAGAAGGTTTAGCCATTCCACCGGAACCGAGAAATAAAAATATCAAAGGCGAAGAGCGGAAAAAACTGATTATTGACCCTGGTTCTCGCAGTATTTCCGGTCAAAATATTCAAGGTCAAGAGTATCACTTGACAGGAGGAATGTTTTTCGATAAAGAAGTACCTTTAGGAGAAATTCGCACTGACGAAAAAGGACGACTGTTGTTTTTCGGTGGTAATGGAAATTCAGCTTCTAAGGATGGAAAACCGGCTACGACTTTTGCTAACAATGAGGGTTGGCATGACGATACATCTGACGGTTCGGTGAGGGCTACAATCACATTGGGCGATATGACAATGGAGGCAGATCCCGCGATGGTTGTTGTCGCTCCGCCGAACTACGGGCAGGGTTTGTATAGTGTAGTAACTCTGTACGATGTGGTGGTAGACTTATTTTACCAGCAGCAGTGGTTAGAGAAACCCGATCGCCCTAATTTTTGGCAACATATTTACCCCATTTTCGAGCGCCTAACCCAGACTCAATGGGTGAACGAAGGGTTTTTCTTCCTGTTTGGTCATAATTCGCCTAGTGATTTTACGAATCCCGAACTGCGCGATAAACTTGCCGATCCTTCCGAGGCTTCTAAAGGCGATCGCGAACATTTATTTGACTGGTTTCGCCACCCTAATTCCGATATTCGCCAACCTGTAGAGATACCGCCATTTTATGGGGATGCTTTTAACGATTACCCAAACGATTCTCAAGTAGACCTCGCCGTTACCTCTACCCAATACTACTGGTTAGAACAGTGGAAAGAAGGCAACTTTAGTACCGAACAACCGACGACTTATTCATCTTTAGAAGAGATGCCCCCAAAGCTGCAAACCGAAGCCCTCAACCAAGCGGCTTTGGAAGAATGTTTGGGCGGACCGTTTCACCCCGGTATTGAACTCACTTGGACAATGCGAGTGGCTTCGATGTGGAAGGAGCCTTTTCGCTTAAATATTCTAGCAGAAGGAGAAGAACCGAAAGATAATTTTGGTTCCTATCTAACCCCTACAATTGCCTTTGGTTCTGACGGTCCTTTGCAGGCTAGCGGTCCAGGAACGTTGACGCGCTGGCTGGGAGTTCCTTGGCAAACCGATGAAGCAAGTTGCCTTTCGGGGTACGATCTCTCTACTTATTTATCGCTGCCTTCTTTTTGGGCAATCCGCGTTCCCAATCAGGTTTTGCCAGAAAAGAGTTATACTCGCTTGAAAGATTCCCAATTAAATATTGCCCAACGACTTAAACATTTTGATTACCGAAGAGGCTGGTTAAGAACCTTTAACCCTTGTTTTGAAAAGAGGATTAACCAAATGGTAGAGGAGTGGCACGAACTGGGAATCGTAGCAGAGTCCGAAGGGGTTGAAGATAATGAAGAAGGCTTTTTACCGAATCGCATCTGGGTGGAAAGCGATCGCGGTGCGTTTACTGGCATCGACCCCAGTTTCGAGCAGGTGAAACGGGCTGAAAACGCTGAGGAAGAAGCAGGAGGAAAACTAGCATCGGTTCCCGAAGAAAGACCCAAACGAGAAAGACCGATTTACGGACGTGGAGAATTATAAGCACTCACTCCCTGAATTTACCGAGGTAATCATTATCGGTGGCGGTCCGGCTGGGGCGGCTACCGCTTTGACGCTTGCTGCTAGAGGAATGGATTGCCTGGTGGTGGAGTCAGCCTCGGGGGTCAAGGCGAAAATTGGGGAAGTTCTTTCTCCGAATATGACACCGTTGCTTCGCCAAATGGGTTTGGATAAGCTAATCAATCGTTCTGTCCATCTTCCGGCTTATGGCAACCGTTTTATCTGGGGAAGTAACCAACCTTTTGACAAACTTTTTATCACCCAGACTAACCGTCAGGGTTGGCATCTTGACCGCAGGGATTTTGAACAAAAACTTTCTCAGTTTGCTAGGAAGCGGGGAGCAAAGTGGTTTAAGAATTGTAAGTTTCTTGATGCTCATGATCATCAAGGAGAATGGCAAGTTTCGCTGCACTATCAAGGTCAGAAACAGTCCATCAATGCTCAATTTTTAGTTGATGCAACGGGAAGAGGGGGGAGGTTGACTCGTCGCCTCGGCATACCCAGAAACTTTGGCGATCGCCTGTTGGGTTTGGCTGGTTACTTTTCGTTAGCAAAAACTGAGCATATTCCTCATTTTACTCACATAGAAGCTGTACCCAATGGTTGGTGGTATGCCGCACTGCTGACCGATAAACGTTTAGTTACGGTGTTTATGACGGATGCCGATCTTTGCCATCCATCCATGCAGAAAATCGAGGGATACTGGCAAAAGATTCAACAAACACAGCTTATTAAAACCCTTTTTCCTGGTGACTTCCTCCCTCCAGTTGATGACGGTATCCGCGTCAAACCCGCACAGACATCTTGCCTGATTTCGCCTGTGGGAGACAATTGGCTGGCTGTGGGCGATGCTGCCTTTGCCTATGACCCAATTTCCTCTTACGGCATCGGTTCTGCCCTAGGAGGCGGCTACTATGCAGGTAACGCGATCGCTGATTATTTAAACAAGCGTCCAGAAGCCTTGCCAGCGTATCAAATGGTAACAGAAGGCGCTTTTGCTCACTATCTCTCTATGCTACGATACCAATATTTACAAGAGCAGCGCTGGCACAACAGTCTTTTCTGGAGTCGCAGACATCAGGACGATGTAAGAATTCAGGTCTGTGTTTAGCTCATCAATTAGCCTGGGTGTACGAGCCTTTCCAAAGTAACGTGGGAAAGGAAATTCAGTCACATCGGCGAGTGCGCCCAGGCTCTTTTCCCCAAATAGGTCTTGCCTGAGACA
>NZ_JAVKEA010000054.1:0-8908 GCF_040221695.1 Coleofasciculus sp. E2-BRE-01
GCGAGTTCGTTATCGACAAGAAAAGGAGGTCAACCCGATTGGATTACTGCACACCGATTCACCGTAAGGATGGTTATAGCTATGCATTTTGATTAGGTTTGCGTAGATGTCTATAGAGATTTGGTTACAGTTCTTTACCCCTGCCAAAAAACCAAAACTGCCTCACTGTCCAGCTTTCCGCGATTTTTTAGACGTTCGGCTAGCGCTCAGACTTCGGCGAGCTGCCGCCCTACTTACAATCGCTGAAACCTTTATTTAGCGTGGGTTTCAACCTATCTCTTGTCTATTGTCAAAATAGCGCGTTGGCGGAGCCTGTTCCGAAGAAACGTATCGCGCTATTTTGGCATGCTGGGAAGATGGGGAAGATGGGGAAGCAAATAACCAATGACGTAGCTTGCTGCTCAAGGGAGCGAGTATGACGAATGACAAATGACAAATGACGAATGACGAATGACGAATGACAAATGACAGTGAAGTATTCAGGGAACCTCTTATCGTACTGCTATGGTCTTAACCTCATAAGTAGTCGATTATCCACAACGTATCCAGATCATGAAACCCTCTTCCCGATTCCCTGTTCCCTCGACTAAGATGACCCGCCATTTAATATCAGAGGGGGTGTCTTTGGGGTTAAGAACCACGGGCTGGTCAGCAAGTTTAGCCGTTGTCCTCGCTAGTACGAATGTTTTAGCCGTCAACCCTGTCAACCAAAACCTCCCCGTTCAAAATCAGCTTCAGCGTGATGCTACCGTTGCTCAGAATAACACTGATGACCCTCGATTCACCTGCCAATTCTTTGAGGGGGAATACATGGTGATGTATCACCCCGAAAGTCAACCTGAGCAAGCTTATGCGTGGGCGACTCCTAGTTTGATGGGTGGAGGTTGGACTCCAGAACGCCGCTGTAATGAAATTAGCCGCCGTTTGGAGTTTTATCGACCGGATGGGTTATTGGAAATGCGGACAGCGACGGAAAATAATTACAACATTATTTGTGTCACCACGCAGAAGAACCCAGACTGTCAAATCGTCCTGACTGTACCGCCGGGTCAAGATCCTCAACTTACTCGCGATCGCGTGTTTGAAAATTTGACGGTTGCTGATAGTGGTCAATCGACGGATGCTGTTACCACTTTTATTGAAGATGATAAGGGTTCAGATGTGCTGAATCAGTTGTTAAATGAGGGGTTATCGGTTTTGGGAATTGGTCAACCGTCTAGACCCAGTTCGGAAGTGATTAACTTGCGACCTTTTCTTGATCCGGCTGATGGGGGAACAGGAACTCAATTGCGCCAGGGAACACCTGTACACTCAACTCCTCGCCTAAACCCCGATAATTTCCGATAAATCAGATTCAAGTTCGGGCTGAGGAACACTGAGATCTAAGAAGTTTTGGTGGTTTAAAATCTCGAATAGGTTGACATCTGTTTCCAGTAAACAGGCATGACCTGACTTCGGCAGCACCGACATTGTAGCGTTTGGCAGATAGTTGACTAAGGATTTGGCTTCGGCTAACGAACACCACAAGCGATCCGCAGCGCTGGCGAGAATGAGGACGGGTTGAGTCAACGGTTCAAGTGCTGCTGGATCAACCTTAAAATTCCTCAGCATGGATACTCGCCAATGCATCGTTTTTGCGGGTAAAGACCGCATCGCCTCTAAGAGGGCGCGGCGATTACTGGGAATCATCCGATTGAGGGATGATAAGACGGGTAACAATGTCAAAGTAGATAGGTGATAAACATTATCGGGTAATACGCCTAACCATTGTGATCCCCACAGTAGCCAAGAGGGTTGACTCACTGATGTGGCTGGATTACATAAAATGATTCGGTGCAACAGATGGGGGGCGGTGAGGGCGACCTTTAGGGCTAAACAGCCACCAAAAGACTCGCCACACAGATAAACGCTTTGGCTGCGTCGTTGGCTGAGTTCTGTGGCAATTAAGCTAGCCACCTGATTGGCTAAATCTTGCCAGTTACTCAAATAGTGGGGAGGAATGACCAAACACCGAACATCAAACGCTGCGGCTAAGTTGGGTATCTGCGATCGCAAGAGCTGACCGGTTCCATCCATCCCCGGTAAATAGACGAACAAGGGATAATCCGGATTTGGCGATCGCGGTGTCAGAAAATAAGGATGACTTTTTAGCTCTGGCATCATTGACTTTAGGTAGCCTTCGCTTATACTAGACAATTTCCCCCCTAGGGGCTTTCTCGGCTAAAGCTGAGATCTGTATCGATTAGTCTTGACACAACCCTTAGGGATAGTTATTTAATCTTTCTTTACAATAAGCGGTAATACGGCTGACTGGCAAATAGTCTGAAAGTGGGGATGATTGAAATGCTGGGAAATATGGGAACAATTAGGGAGCTGGCGCAGCTTATCGCAGTAGTCTTAGCCCCTATTCAACAACAGGAGTTGACAAAATCGCTATTATATGGATAGACGGCAAATTACCAAGACTTACCTCTGCTACTGCCTTGACTTAATCTCAGTTCCGTTGACCTGTCACTCAACCTAGAGAAGAGCTTGAACTCTCCTAAATTTAACGAAATAATTCTTTATATTGAGAAATAACTCCTTTTTTTTAGTTAGTTCAAGCATTTTTCAACAAAATTTAGTAAAGTTTGTTAATATTTTGTAGTATTTAATACTTTTTTTGGGCAAAATGCTAAATAAAGCCAACTGTATATACCATGACAACCAAGTAAGGGAGGGTGTTTTTGTAAACAATCGATGACTTCTAATCGGACTCAAAGAAACACATTGACCGTTAAAAGCAACGTAGCCCACAAACTCAGGGACTTCCTGTGCCGAAGCCTAGGTAAGAGGAGTCCCGATTACCAAGAGGCTAGGGTAGAGAGTATCCACAAATACAGGAGGACAGATCATGGTCTAGAATCTATCCAGCAACGGTTAAGCGATCGCATGGCTAATATGGAGACTGTCCTCGCCTTGAGGCAAGTAGCCAAAACCATCATTTGGGGAATTAATTCCCTTAACTCATTTAACCAATTCCTTGTCAAACAAGAGTTTGGCAGTTCGTCCAAGATACGGAAACACTACCCTAACTGTGCAGGTCTTGTACAGTATCGGGGAATCAGTTAGACTAACAGCTTGTCTACTCGTGCTGACTATTCCCAATAAACATCGATATCTACCAAAAACCTGGCAATCCCAGTGACTTTAACCAAAAAACTCTCATTTAAGATCATGCAACATAAGTCATTCCTCGGCATTGGGGAACGTTAGCGAATCATCGCTAAAGGACATCCCCACTTGTTTTTGGGCGATGGAAGCCTAATAGTGTTCCGTCGTTTTCAGCCAAAATCACACTTACGGCTGACTAAACGAGAAGATGGTTGGGAAGGAGGCATCTATTTCTTGCATAAAAAACTGAGGCATAAAAATCATGTTGAATAATTTTAGTACCGATCCCATTTTTACACCTGAACAAGTTTTAGAAAATCGCGGTCGAGTTGCCATATTCATTGATGGCTCGAATCTGTTTTATGCAGCTTTGCAATTAGGCATTGAAATCGATTACACGAAACTGTTGGTTCGTTTAACGGCTGGTTCACGATTGCTGCGATCCTTCTTTTACACCGGGGTTGATCGCACCAATGAAAAGCAGCAAGGGTTTTTGCTGTGGATGCGCCGTAATGGATACCGGGTGATTGCTAAGGATTTAGTGCAGTTACCCGATGGCTCGAAAAAAGCCAATCTAGATGTGGAAATAGCTGTCGATATGATGGCATTAGTGGGATCTTATGATACTGCCATTCTCGTCAGTGGTGATGGTGATCTAGCTTATGCGGTAGATGCCGTCAGTTATCGAGGAGTGCGGGTTGAGGTGGTTAGTTTACGTTCGATGACTAGCGATAGTCTGATTAATGTCGCGGATCGGTATATTGATCTGGATCAGATTCAAGAAAGTATCCGCAAATCCCCACGACAAAACTATACCTATCGTCCGTTATCCGGTATTGGTATGATGGATGATCCCGGAGATCCTTCCATGGGTCATTAAGCTGTTCGTCATGGAAACGTTATTGTCAATAATGGCAATGTCGAAATTCTGGTAATGCGAGCCAGAAAGCTCGCTACGAATACCCGAATTTGAATTCATGAGTTATGAGTCATTAGTCCTGAGTTTTTAGCGATAAGGACTAATGACTCATCATCAAAATTTCACGAAGCTAGCTCCAATGATTTTGAGTTGGAAACGATGTTTTGCGGTGAGCCTCTGTCTATTGGCTTATGCTCCACTCTTCGGCTGTCAGACTGACAGTCAAACGGTCAAGAAAATTCAACAAGATACAGAGTCTACCGATATTGAAGGATCTCTTGTATTCAACAATGTCACCTTGGAGCAAGCTGATGAACAAGGTCGTCCTTTATGGCGGGTAAAAGCTAACCAAGCAACCTATACTAAAGACAAAAAAATCGCTAAAGTTGAACAGCCCATCGGTGATTTATTTCAGGATGGAAAGGTTATTTTAAAAGTATCAGCCAAGAGTGGGGAAGTTCGGGAAGATGGGAAACAAATCTTTCTGCGAGGAGATATTACGGCTACTGATACCCGCAATGGCGCGGTTTTCAAGGGTGAGGAATTGGAGTGGTTACCCCAGGATGAGTTGTTAGTGGTACGCCGAAACTTAGAGGGACGCCATCCTGAACAAATCGAGGTCACGGCTAATGAAGGACAGTATTTAACCCGCCAAGAGCAAATGGAACTGAAAGGCTCGGTTCAGGCAATCTCGAAAGATCCCAATGTGCAACTGAAAACAGAGCAGTTACTTTGGCAAATCAAAGGGCAAAAGTTAATTGGGGATCAACGGACTCAAACGGAACGGTACAAGGATAACACTGTGACCGATCGCGTAGTCGCTAACCAGACGGACTATAACCTAAAAACCAAAATCGCGATCCTGAAAAAAGATGTTCAGCTTACATCTATTGATCCCCCAGTTTTAATCTCCAGCAATGAGGCAATCTGGGATGTCAAGGCGGAAACAGTCCGCTCAAATCAGCCTGTTCAGATTGTCCATCAGGGCGAGAAGGTGGTGATTACAGCGAATCAGGGACAGGTAGATTTAGAGAGCGAAGTCGCCAATTTAAAGGGGGGTGTCCAAGGTGTGGGTAGTCGCAATCAAGCCGAACTCTACGCCAATCAGGTTAGGTGGGACATTCCCACTCAGAATATGCAGGCGTCGGGGAATGTGATTTATAAACAAGTTGATCCCCCCTTTAATGTCACTGGAGCCACCGCCGTAGGTAAATTACAGGATCAGAGCATGATCGTCAGGAGTGGATCGAGCGATCGCGTCGTCACCGAAATTGTCCCCTAGAGATGGGGAAGCAGGGGAAGCAGGGGAAGCAGGGGAAGATGGGGGAGATGAGGGAGATGGGGGAGATGAGGAAGTTAACTCAAAACTCTACCTTACCTGTTCCCTGTTCCCTAACAAATGACAAATGACGAATGACAAATGACGACTAAGGCACATTAAAGAGAATACTATTGGGCAAATTACTAATAGCACGTTGCAGGGTGGCTAGCGCTCGGTTGTAGTCTAGTATTGCTGTCAATAGGTTGACTCTGGAACGAGTTAATGCTGTTTGCTGATTAATTACATCGGTTTGAGTACCAACCCCAGCGCCAAATCGTAACCGTGCCAATCGTAAGCTTTCTTGTGCCTGTTCTAGGGCAAAAGATGCCGTTTGAATATTCTCCTGGCTAGCTGTTAGCTCGAAAAAGGCTTGTTCGACCTGGAAGCGGATTTGGTCTCGCTCATTGGCAAAATTAGATTCCGCGATCGCCACATCCGCTTCGGCTTGTCTAGCTCTGGCTTTCGCGGCTCCCCCATCAAAGAAATTCCACTGGAGCCGCGCTCCTAACGTTAAGCCATCGGTCGGACCATCACTATCATCCAACTGGGTGGAAATATTATATTGGGCAAACAGATTCACCTGGGGTTTATTGTCCGCTAGAGCAATGCGCCGTTGTTGTTCATTAATATTGCGTTGTGCCAGTTGCTGTTCCAACTCTGCCCGGTTTTTCAACGCTAAAATAATGCTTTCTTCTAAGGAAAGTTCCCAGTCTCCTGCCACATTTATGGGATCAGCCGCAGAAATTCCCACCTGCTGATCCAAACTCAACAATTGTGCAATTTGGCGGCGGGCAATGCGTTGCTGACTAATCGCGTCCGTTAATGCTTGATTATTATTAGCAAGTTCCACCTGCGCCTGCAACACTTCAAATCGAGTTCCTAAGCCAGCTTGTTCGAGTAACTGGGCATCCCGCAGACTACGAGCCGCATCATTAACCGCCGCTTGGCTAATTTCGACTTGGGCATCTGCCTGTTGCAAATCGTAGTAAGTCCTCGTGACATTTAATCGTAAATCTGCCAGGATGCTTTCTACACCTAGTTGCTGGAAGCGTACCTGTTGTTCGGCGGCTTGAATGGCTGCTGGACGACGCCCAGCCGTATAAGCGGCATAATTTAATTCCAGTCTGGTATCAAAACTTGTCGATGTGATGGTCCGATTCGTCTGACCCAGTAGCTCTTGTAAAAAACCTTGCTGACCTCCTGTTTCTGACTCAGTGCGGATAAATTCGGCAATGGCGCTAATCGATGGAAACTCGGCAGCTAGGGCTTCTTGCAGCGCAAAATCCGCTCGTTCTAACTGAAGTCTAGCAATTTGTAACTCTTGATTGTTACGTCGTGCCAATTCTATTGCCTGTTCTAGGGTAATTGGCTGAGTCGTTTGCACTTGGACTTCTTCAACTTCGGTGGGAAACAGCAATGGATTGGCACTGGGATTGAGCAATTCTGATATTGGTAGATCAGGAGTGGTAGGGGGTATCGGCACAGAGTCCAAATCGGGTGTGAGAAAGTCGGGTGCAGGGGTTTCGGGTTCCTCTAGGGTGGGAAGAGATGGAATGGATTCCGGGGATGGAACAATCGAATCGTCTGGCTCTTGGGTAACGAGTTGGTTGGAGTCTGGAGCCAGTTCTGTGGGATTAGCGGAATGTTCAGTCTCAGAGGTTACGGGTTCACTCAAAGAGTTCAGGGGATCACGTCGTTCAGCGTGAGTTGGTTCCTCTGTCATGTTCCGGGGGGAATGAAGCCCTTGCTCCCTTGCGATCGCGTCTAAGCTTGTACTGAGGACATCAGGATCAATCCCTTCTGCCATCTGCATGGTTGGTGAGCCTGTCGAACCACTGCCCTCTGCCTTTCTTCGGTCATCGTCTGCATCAATGAATACATTCTCCTCAATCGATGGGGGAGCAACCGTTGTCAATCCTCTCTGTGTCACCCCATCATAGTGATGAGTCGGGGCTTGACGTTGAAAGTTAAGCGGCGACGGTAAATCTTGAGAGGCGCTTGGTTTTGTATAGATCAGAGCGATCGCAGTCCCCACACCTAGAGCTACAAAATCACGAAACGTTGGCATAAGTTTAAATTTGGGTCTTTAGTCTAAAAAAAATTATTTTGCTTACATTGAGTAGAGTCACCATAGGCAGAATAATCGCTTATCTGTGAGGTTGGCAAACTGGGTCAAGATTAGAGTATCTCAATCAAGCTTGACACAAGCAGTCAGCAGCATCTAGTGCATCCTGCCAAAAATAACTAACCAGCTCCCCCAGCTCCCAGACGTAGCATGCTACGTCTTTACATGGCTCCCCCAGCCGTTAATAGCTGAATTAGACCATTGACCATGCGATCGCGTTCTAAGGGTAAAATGTCATGACCCTGCATGATGTTTTGCACGATCAGGTAATGAACCAGAGAACCTGTAAAAATCCGGGCGGCGACGACGGGATCGGATAATTTGAGTTGGGGTTGGGAGGCTAGGTATAAGGACAGCCGTTCCATGAGGGGTTTGATAATTTCGCGTACATGGGTTTGAGCCAACTCCGGAAACCGCTCAGACTCACCGATGATTAACCGCATCAAGGTTAACAGCGCTGGATTGTTAGCAAACTCTTCGAGTACCGCCGTTGCCATTTGACGCAGAACCTGCTCAGGAGGCGTTTGCAAGTCCGGCTCAGTGGGCAAACTCAGAATGAGCTGACTGTTGTTTTGGGTGAGTTGGTGGATCAAGGCGACAAATAATCCCTGTTTATCTTGAAAGTAGCTATACAGCGTGGGTTTGGACACTCCTGCTGCTGATGCAATCCGATCCATGCTAGCCGCTGTGTATCCATGCTTGGTAAACACTTGCAAGGCACCTGCCAATATTGCTTGGGCTTTATCGGGTTTTTCTTTGTTGGATGAGTTGGATGACTGGGATGGAGTGGAACGATTCACCATTTGATTAAGTTTTGGGTTTTGAATGTGTAGGGGCGAGTTTTACGATTATCCTTTTTTTCACTGACCCAGATGCGACTAAACCCGCCCCGAAGTGTTAGAGTTTTCACCCTTCCCTTAGCTCTGGGGGAACCTGCTGAGGATGGAAAGGACAAGTCGCCCGATTTATGTTTCTTATTTTACTAAACCGTGTAGTTGACATTACTAAACCGTTTAGTAAAATATAAGCAGATACAGATAACGCTTTTCTCTGATCGGAGAACGCCCATGAGCTTAGACCTGTTAAAACTGAAGTTCCCCTTTGACAAATCGCTACACCGTATGCCTATCTTGGCTTAGGGCGATTTGGCTTTGGGCGTCACTGGGTACAAATCAGGCTGACGCCCAATAAATCTAAAGCCTTCCTTTGTACAGGAGTCGGTTCTGTTACCTTGTCAAAGTCGAAATGAACACCTGGGATATTAGACTGAATACGATTGTTAACAATCGTTCCTAAATCAGCCAACAGGGTTTGAAAGCTATGCACAGGTAAATTATCGGCAGTCCGCTTCCTTTTAGCTTTAGAAGAAGCTGAATCGCTCCGAACTGAG
>NZ_JAVKEA010000055.1:0-7627 GCF_040221695.1 Coleofasciculus sp. E2-BRE-01
GCGAGTTCGTTATCGACAAGAAAAGGAGGTCAACCCGATTGGATTACTGCACACCGATTCACCGTAAGGATGGTTATAGCTATGCATTTTGATTAGGTTTGCGTAGATGTCTATAGAGATTTGGTTACAGTTCTTTACCCCCCTAAAAAATGACGACTCACTTCATTACTGCTGAAATTGACCTCCAAGAGTCACCGAAACAACTCCATCAAGCCATTGAGACGGAACTGCAAAAACAGGGAGAACCCCTGCGTTGGGCGGTTACATCTGTGGATACTCAGGAACAAAAAGCTCAGGTTGAAGCGATTGTCACAAATCCCGATTCTCAACCGTCCACCCCTTAATTATTGTGCGTCCATACACCGTTGTTTTAATCGTTCCCACAGGAATTGGCGCATCCATTGGTGGCTATGCGGGAGACGCTTTACCTGTCGCCAGAGCGATCGCCCAAGTCTGCGATCGCCTAATTACTCACCCCAATGTCCTCAATGGCGCTCAACTCTATTGGAATTTACCCAACGCCCTCTATGTCGAAGGCTATGGACTTGACAAATTTGCCGCTGGATGCTGGGGATTACAACCTGTCCATCAAAATCGGGTGGGATTAATTCTCGACCAGGGGATTGAACCGGATCTACGTTTGCGCCACCTGCAAGCGGCTGATGCCACCAGAGCCACGTTAGGACTGAATCTGACTGATTACGTAATCACTGACGCCCCCTTAAATGTGGAACTGCGGACAGCACCATCGGGGGCGAGTTGGGGTACAATAGGCAATCCCGATAGTTTGTTGCGATCGGCTGAAGTGCTGATTCAACAGGCAAAGGCAGACGCGATCGCGGTGGTGGCGCGTTTTCCCGATGATTTGGGTAGCGAAGCGCTAGAAGCATACCGACAGGGACAAGGGGTCGATCCTCTCGCAGGTGCAGAAGCCGTAATCAGTCACCTAATCGTGCGAACCTTCCAAATCCCTTGCGCCCACGCCCCAGCCTTAATGCCCCTTCCCCTAGAACCCACCCTGTCGCCGCGATCGGCAGCTGAGGAATTAGGCTATACGTTTTTACCCTGTGTGCTGGTGGGGTTAAGTCGCGCCCCGCAATTTCAGGTGACGCCGCGTCAACCGGGAGCAATTTGGGCAGAGGATGTGGATGCAGTAGTGATTCCCGCTAGTGCCTGTGGCGGTAGTGCCTTGTTAAGCTTAAGTCAGTTACCCATTCAAATTATTGCGGTTGAGGATAACCAAACCTCAATGCAAGTGCCTCCAGAACCTTTGGCAATCAAAGCTGTGCGAGTACACTCGTATTTAGAGGCACTGGGTATGTTAGTCACCCATCGCGCTGGAATTAGTGCCGATGCTCTGAATCCCTCCCTGTCGTCTATGCATCGCTTATCTATAGATTAGTGAGTACACAGCTTCCCGATAACCCTGACTTTGAACCCCTCACCCGCACCCAAGTGTTAGTTGCCATGGGGATAACCGCGATCGTTTTACTCGTCGTGGCTAAACTCTGGCTGAAATTTGGGTCGGTGACACTGTTATCCCTAGATTTTACTGTAGAAGGATTACTCATCGGATTAGGTATAGGCGTGGGAATTACCGCGATGAGTAGTGTAGTCTATCGCCTCTGGTCAGCCTACCGTAAAAGTGCTGACGTTTACCTCAACTTGGTTTTAAAGCCGTTGGTATTACCGGATCTGATTTGGTTGGGGTTACTTCCGGGTATGAGTGAAGAGTTGCTGTTTCGGGGAGTGATGTTACCCGCCATTGGTTTGAATGCCGTGGGTGTGATTATTTCTAGCTTGGTATTTGGCGTTTTACATTTGAGTGGTTCCCAGCAGTGGCCCTATGTGGTTTGGGCAACGATTGTGGGGTTGTTACTGGGGTTTAGTGCTGTAGGTACAGGGAATTTGCTGGTTCCGATTGTGGCTCATGTGGCGACCAATTGGCTGTCTAGTTTCCTCTGGAAGTTAGGAAATCGAGAGGTTGAAGCGTAGATCATTGGATAGATACCGACTTTTTGAAGCCATTTTAATTTTTCGATTAGCTTTGATAAGAGAGCGCGGGAGTTGGAGAAGAGAATTGCTGAGAATGTAGCACAAATTTTTAATCTTTGAGCAGTTAGTACAATAAAGTTAATGGTTTTAGGGGGTTTGAGAGGATGAATATTACATTTAAACCAGAAGAGGAGCAGTTGATTCAAGAAAGGCTCAAAAGTGGCAAGTATGGAAGCGCTTATGAGGTGATTGTTGAGGCGTTGCGATTACTTGAAGAACGTGATAATCAGTATCAAAAATGGCTGAAAGAAACGCGGGGGAAAGTAGCGGTTGGTATTGCACAGCTTGATAGAGGAGAAGGAATTGATGGGGAGGTGGTGATTGCTAGGTTGCGGGAGAAGCTTCACAAAGCGGGTGAAACTCAAGAATGAGACGTTACATTATTTCTCCAGAAGCGAGTCAGGATTTAGATGAGATTTCTGATTATTTTTTGAGTCGGAGTCTAGCGGCTGGTGAACGGTTTGTAAATGGGTTTGAGCAGAAATGTAAGAACTTGGTGAAGTTTCCCAATATAGGGCGTTCTTATGCTGACATTGAACCGTCGTTACGGGGTGTTCCTCTCTTCGGTTACATCATTCTTTATCGGGTGATTGAGGATGGCGTGGAAATTGTGCGGGTGGTGAGTGGGTATCGGGATTTAGAATCGTTGTTTTAAGTATTGTAAAGTTTCAATAATAATATAGTCAGATATACCCGATCTCACTCTCAGGACTTACGCAATTGTCACAGGTAATCGTTTTCCCCTTCCTCTTAGTCTAAACTCCAGTTAGCTGGTAGGAACGGGTTTCCCGATAATCGGGTTTTGCCAATACGATGCCAATAAACCCGCTCCGATCAAGGTTTATAGTAGGCAATTCTGGGATTTTTAGCGCCCAAGCGCAACTGCGATCTGGGCGATCGCTTGGGGTAAAATGCGATGTTCTTGAACTTGAATCCGGGCGTGTAGCGTCTCTGGTGTGTCGTCAGGAAGCACGGGAACGGCGGCTTGGATTAAAATGGGTCCACTATCGACTTCTGGACTAACTAAGTGTACCGTACATCCGGTAATTTTCACCCCAGCGGCTAAGGCTTCTTCTTCGGCGTGAATGCCTTTGAAACTGGGTAAGAGACTCGGATGGAGGTTGAGGATACGATCGCGAAATGCATCAATCAAGACTGGCGTGACAATTCTCATCCAACCCGCCATAACCACGAGTTCAACTTGGTATTTTCTCAATGTTTCAACAATTTGAGCATCGAGGGCTTCCCGTTTTTTGTAATCTCGGTGATTATGGAGAACGGTGGGAATACCGAATTTTTCGGCTCTGGCGAGAGCTTTGATACCGGGATTATTGTAGATCATCACTTGAATTTGGGCATGGAGTTGCCCATCTGCGATCGCTTGGGCGATGGCTTCAAAGTTTGTACCACTCCCCGATACCATAATTCCTAGTTTTACAGGAGGTGTATCTTGGACTGGTTTAGGAGTAACCGCCGGGGAAATGAGACTAGGGGTTGTGTCTGTCGCTGGGGTATTGCTGGTCATAGAACTACAGGAATTACCAAGAGTATCATAATTGTTGGGTGGCGTCTGCCCGATACAGTATTGCCTCAAGATACGATACGCTGTACTAGAATAGCCAAACTCTTACCCGCTTGCTTCAGCTAGCCATGACTCAATCGACTGACTTCCTGACGCACCTCAATCCCTCTCAACGTCGCGCCGTCGAACATTTCTGCGGTCCCTTGCTGGTTGTGGCGGGGGCGGGTTCGGGTAAAACGAGGGCGTTAACCTATCGCATTGCCAATCTGATCCTCACCCATAGAGTCGATCCCGAAAACATTTTAGCGGTGACATTCACCAATAAAGCCGCACGGGAGATGAAATCCCGGATTGAAACCCTATTCGCCCAGCAACTGGCTGTCCAAACACGGGGTCAGCGTTTGGAGTTACTCCCAGAACTTGAACAAACCCAGTTGCGATCGCGGGTCTATAAAAAATACATTAAACCCCTGTGGATTGGTACGTTTCACAGCTTGTTTGCCCGGATTCTCCGCTATGACATCAATAAATACACAGATGAAAAAGGACGCCAATGGAAGCGTAATTTTTCCATCTTTGACGAATCCGATGCCCAAACGCTGGTCAAAACCATTGTCACCAAACAATTAAATCTAGACGATAAAAAATTTAACCCCCGAACCATTCGCTACGCGATTAGCAATGCCAAAAACTTAGGCTTATCACCCCAAGCCTTTGAAAAAGAGCAATCTGGTTATAAAGGGCGACTCTATGCTGAAGTTTATCACCATTATCAAGACCAGTTAGCCGCCAACAATGCCCTGGACTTCGATGATCTAATTTTAGTCCCCGTAAAACTCTTCCAACAAAACGAATCAGTCCTGGGATATTGGCACAATCAATTTCGCCATATTTTAGTGGATGAATATCAAGATACAAACCGGATTCAGTACGAACTGATACACCTATTAACCACAAACGGCGAAACTGAAAAAACGCAATGGGATTGGCGCGATCGCTCCGTATTTGTTGTCGGTGATGCGGACCAATCCATATACTCGTTTAGGATGGCAGATTTCACTATCTTACTAGGATTTCAAGAAGACTTTGGTGATGGGTTGTCCGATGAAACGACCCGCACCATGGTTAAATTAGAGGAAAACTATCGCTCGCGCGAAAATATTCTCCAAGCCGCTAACTATTTAATTGAACAGAATACCCAGCGGATTGACAAAATTCTCAGACCCACACGCGGTTTAGGGGAAGTCATTTACTGTCATCACGCCGACGATGAGTTAGAAGAGGCTCATTTTGTCGTTCAACAAATCCTGAAACTGAATCAACAAAACCCAGAACTAGGCTGGGGCAGTTTTGCTATTCTTTATCGAACAAATGCCCAATCTCGCCCGTTAGAAGATGCGCTGCGCGGTCGAGTGCCTTATGTGATTATCGGGGGATTGAAGTTCTACGATCGCAAAGAGGTTAAAGATGCCTTGGCGTATCTAAGAACGATTGCCAATCCTAGCGATACCGTCAGTTTATTGCGAATTATCAATACACCACGCCGGGGTATTGGTAAAGCCACAATTGATAATTTAGTGCTGGCGGCTCAAGAATTGGGAACTCCCCTCTGGGAAATTATCCGGGATGAAACCTCGGTCAATACAATTGCTGGACGTTCGGCTAAAGCGGTTAATCGGTTTGCCCAATTGATTAAGCAGTGCCAAGATAATACGGAAAACTTAGAAGCAGCAGAAATTATTAAATTTATTATGGATGAATCGGGATATGTTGATGACCTAAAAAATCAAGGCACAGATGAAGCGGAAAACCGATTGGAAAATATCCATGAACTGTATAATGCTATCGTTCAATTCCAAGAAGAAAATGAAGATACCAGCCTAGAAGGATTTCTGGCAAATGCGTCGCTGGCGTCTGATTTAGATAATTTGGAAGATGGACAACAAGCGGTGTCTTTAATGACGCTGCACTCGGCTAAAGGATTAGAGTTTCCGGTTGTGTTTCTGGTTGGTTTAGAACAAGGACTTTTTCCCCATAACCGGACGATAGATGACCCGGTTGCTTTAGAAGAAGAACGCCGTCTCTGTTATGTAGGAATTACTCGCGCCCAAGAACAACTCTTTCTTGCCCATGCCCGGGAACGTCGCCTCTATGGGTATCGTGAACCTGCGGTTCGGTCTCAGTTTTTGGATGAGTTACCTGAAGACTTAATTAGCAGTACCTTGGTGAAAGTGAAACAGCAAACGCCTTCTGCCTCAACCGGAAAGTCATCAAAAGCCTCTAGTTCAACGGCAAACTCGAAAGAGTGGAAAAAAGGCGATTTACTTAAGCATGATAATTTTGGTGTCGGTGAAGTAACCCATGTTTTTGGTTCGGGAAATAAAGTTAGTATTGCGGTTAAGTTTCCCAGTTTAGGGCAGAAAATTCTTGACCCGAAGCGAACCAATATACAACGAGTGAATTAGTTGGGGAATAGGAAAATCAATTGTAGGGGCGGGTTTAGGGACTAAATTCAGATATTCACCCCTAACGGAACAGCAAAACCCGCCCTCCCCACCGATAAATTAACAACAAAACCCGCTCTTATAAGGCAATAATCCCTAAGCCAAATTTACGTGACAATGATTCTTGTTATCATTAGCGCGGCTTACCTAATTCGTAGGCGGCGGATGCCAATGTATCAGCAGCCGCGTAGTTACCCTGCTGATGGAGTAGTTTAGACCAAGCATCCAGAATCTCCCAATCGTGGATTCCTTGAGACTTGAGAGACGCGATCGCGTGGTTAACCTGCTGCTGTATCTGTCGGGTACGGGTTGAATCTGTATTCAAGACTTTTGGGCAATCCAATTATGGCAAGTGGGAAAATAGTTCAATTAATAAGGGGGCGGTGCAAAGCAAAGCCACATTGATGACGGTAATGGTTGCGGTGCGAATCCAAGATGTGTTCATAATGCCCCTTCCTTTAAACCAAGATAGGTTTGAGATGAACTATTGCATCCTAAGCGATGACGCCTGTAATGATCTAGAGATTTCCGTCACAGGATAATTGTGATATTGAACATAGAATCGTGCGATCGCGTCCTCTGGAAATTGTCGGGTAAATTCAGTCCTGGCTTAGGATTAAGCTGTTGATGACCTTGATTTGTAGCTGAGGAGTTATTGTCATGAAACTTAAAAAAACTTCTCACTCCCTTCTCTGAAGAACATGGCGTTGTGAATGAATGCAAGCGGATCGCCCTTGCAGCAAAACCAAAGGTATTTCAAGGTAATCGACGCCCTAACGCGATCGCCATTGAACCCGACACCACTAACATCGCCCCAAATAACCCTAAACCTGTCCACTGTTCCGGTGCAACCCATCTAGGGATAAAGCGCGAAGCCATCCAAACTGAACTTAATGTCACCAACGGTGTAAGTGCTAATACCGCACTCACTCGCGAGGCTTGCCAATGTTCCAACGCTTCTGCAAACGCCCCATACGCAATCAGGGTATTTAACCCACAAAACAGGAGTAAACTCAGGTGTAACGGACTCAAACTGAGAAGGGATTGCGGTGTGGTTAGCGGTGTGAACAATAAAGCACAACCGCCATAAATTACCAGCATTATCGTCGTAGACGGTAATTTATGCAAAAGTTGTTTCTGTGCCAAAGCGTAAATCGCCCAAGTTACAGCAGCTAAGACAATAATCATATTACCCAATAGATAGGTAGAGCGTGAGGTGATTACGACTTGAAATCGATCATGGAAAAATAGAGTAAATCCCAAAACCAGAATACCCACACCAATCCATTGACGCAGAGTATAGCGTTCTTTGAAAACAACTAAAGCACCCAAACCTAAAAACATGGGGGCTAACTGAATCAGCACTTGGGCATTTGTAGGAGACGTTTGCCCTAACCCTTGCAAAAATAAGCTGTTCGGCATTTAAATAGGGTATAATTAAAATAGGAAATCCGAAAAACGAAAAAAATATGCCAGCCAAAAATTATTTGAAACCCGCTCAAAAAGAAAAATTACAAGTTGCTCTAAAAACCGAGAAAAATGCAGA
>NZ_JAVKEA010000056.1:0-14250 GCF_040221695.1 Coleofasciculus sp. E2-BRE-01
TCTTCCCAAGGTATCAACTTCGACATGATTACCCAACGGTAATATGCGTGATAACTTTTCCTCAAAGGGGAGTTGAAAGTTTTCTGGCTCCGTAGGCACTGAGTCTACTTTTCGGTACATCTACCTGATCGGGGGTGCAAGGATATGAAGGGATTTTACCAGATTTCCTTGTATTTGGACAACAGTTCATAGGGTTCTAAGCATTGATAGCTAAGGGTTTTGGCTTTGTGCAGCAAGCCCTAATTATGAGCTGGCTAAAAAAGAACGATGTGCTTGTACCGACTGATTTCTCGGATATATCCTTTACAGCACTGGCTCCGGCTTTAGAGTTTGTCGAGGACATATCTCATTTGCATGTCATCCACGTTCTACTGCCTCTGAGTGCAGTCGATCCCGGTACAATATGGAAAACGGTTACCTCAGAATCTCGACAAAACAACGCTCAATCTTTTCTGAAAAACAAGCTGAGTGAACTGGGGTATGCAGGGGTACAGCATCAGGTTTCGATTGGAACTCCTAGTCATGAAATTGTGGACTATGCCAAAGAAAAAGGAATTGAATTAATTGTTATGCCTACCCACGGACACACAGGTGTCAAGCGGGTTTTAATGGGTTCTGTCGCTGAACAAGTGGTGCGGTTGTCTCCTTGTCCAGTGTTGTTACTCCGTTGAGGGGTAATAGGGTAATGCTATAGCAACCGCCAAGGCGGTTAGGACACAGTAGACTAAAGGTATAGCAATCGCCATAGCGGTTAGGACGCATCATTTGGTAGAGACGTTGCATGCAACGTCTCTACAACAGTTATTGAATTTGGTCAAAGGCTTGCTGGATAAGGATTTTCTTGTTCCCTGTTCCCTGTTCCCTGTTCCCTGTTCCCTGTTCCTGTTCCCTAAAAACTAGAGTTTCCACCACAAGTACCAAAGAGCCTGCAATTTTCTATAATGTATGTAACATTTCTTAACGATAAGGGGAAGCGGATGGATTATCCTAACTTAGCGCAAATTTCAGATCAGCTAGATAGTGCCAACTCCCGCGATCGCATGGTGGCGTTAGCTCACCTCCGTAACGTGCCAGCAGAGGAGGCTGTGCCTTTAATCAAGAAGGTTTTAGATGATCCGAGTTTACAAGTGCGATCGATGGCTGTCTTTGCCTTGGGGGTAAAACAGACAGACGAATGCTACCCCATTTTGGTGAAATTACTTGAAACTGACCCCGATTATGGCATTCGCGCTGATGCCGCCGGAGCCTTAGGATATCTAGAAGATGCCAGAGCTTTTGAATCGTTAGTCCGGACATTCTATGAAGATACACAATGGTTAGTCCGGTTCAGCGCGGCTGTCGCATTAGGCAATATAAAAGATCCCCGCGCCCGTCAAGTTCTCACTCAGGCACTCGATAGTGAAGAAATCGTGGTGCAACAGGCGGCTATCTCCGCATTGGGTGAAATTAAAGCCATCGAAGCCGTGGACGATATCCTGCGCTTTGCCCAATCCCCCGATTGGTTAGTGCGCCAACGATTAGCCGAAGCCTTGGGGAACCTACCCACGGACAAAAGCCAGTCGGCGTTAAAATTCTTGGCAAAAGACAGCCATTCCCAAGTTGCCCAAGCTGCATCTATCTCCCTGAACCGCCTGCAAGAGGCGACAAAGCCAGCCTAAACCTCTGCCCATGGCTTTACTGGAAGTCATGAACAATCAATAATGAACCATAAACAAGCCAGGAGAACGATAAAATCAATTAAAGCTTTGTTAACGTGAAACGTCTGACTTCATGGATATAAAAGAATTTTTTGAGCAGAGTGCTGGTCGATGGTTTTCGCAGCGTACCAGTCACCATCTGGCATTTAAGCAAGCTGAAAATGGTAAATCTGATATTACGATTGAAATGATCGCGGCTGATGCGCCAGAAGTGGTTCAGCTATGCCAACAGTATGAGGTTGATCCAGATTCAGCGATCTGTGGTGCCAGAGTGACGTGGGATGGCACAATGGACTGGGATGAAGAAAAGCATCAAGGTTCAACGGTGCTGGTGCCAGTTGCTGACCCCGATAAGCCCAATGAAGGGAAGCTATTGCGGGAAATGGGCTATGCGGAGAAAGCCCCGGTAGCGGGTCGCTATATTATGGGAGATGATCAGGCGCTGACCTTAATTACCGACTACGAAACCATGTATTCTGAGGAGCGTTTGTGGTTTGCCAGTCCTAACTTACGGCTACGGACAAGCATTTTGAAGCGATTTGGCGGCTTTAGCATGGCGTCTATGTCTTCAGAAATTCGCATGGGCGTAACTAAACCCCCGCAAGAATCACAAGATGCGGCGGCGAAGAGTTAATCGAGGAATAAGTGTTGTGGTGGGAGCTGGGGGAGCTGGGGGAGCTGAGGGAGCTGGGGGAGCTGAGGGAGTTCAGCCCTTTGTCTTTATTGTTCAGCTCTCTCACTTCCTGTTAGGAGAAGCCTAGAGCTAAAGTTCTGGCTAAAAGCTTAAACCCGTTAAAACGGGTTCACCTTTGTTTAACTAAACCCGCCCCGACGCAGGTTTCTAGTGCGGGTGACGGGAATAATTGAGCAGCTTTTTATATTTATATACAGTGAAGCTGGGGAAGATGTTAGCTGTTGGTGTTATTTCTGCTTTCTTGTACTAGGGAGTTAACCTGCTCAATCGGTAAACCTAAGGCTTCTGCTATTTGATTGGCGGTTAATCCCATAGCGAATAATTTGGGAATAGCTTCTCTTCGGGCTTGTTCGGCTTGTTCAGCCCGTTGTCTTTCTTGTTCGGCTCTCTCACTTCCAGTTAGGAGCAAATTACCCTCACTATCCCACCAGCGCAACCAAATTTGAGTTTGATTTTGATAGGTTCCTTGGAGTAATCCCAATTCTATACCTAAAGGTTCAATGGGATAATGGTTTCGCTGATTAGGGTTCATCGGGCGGTAGGAACCATTAACGAAGTGATAAACCTCTAAGTGGTTCGTCTTGATTTCAAAAATACCATAGTAAGGAATCCGGAGAATCTGCTCATAAACCCAAAACTTACCCGGTTTCGTTTTTTCTCCTTGGGATGAACGGGATAATGGTGTGGCATCGCGCTCTTCGGAACCATCGCCACTGGCAAATTCTAAAGCAATCATGGGCGCAATGAATTCGTGCCAAATTACGTAAGAACGGCGAATTTGACCGTCTATTTTGGGGGGAACATTGGGGACATAAAACCAATCGGGAGCTTCTGCTCCTTTTTCTGGGGGTTCTGTTTGTCGCCAGTAGATGCCACAATCTTGTCCAATGGCATATTGCCCGTCGGGATGAATTCTTTCGAGAATGGGTCCGAGGGAGTCGGTGAGAATAAGGCTTTGGGGATGCTCCTGGAAGTTCTTCACGAATTCGCCATTGGATTCAGGGAGTTGGGTATGATCCGGGAACGGAGGAGGTAGAACATTGGGTTCTAGGCTCTGGGTCATGGGAATTGCGTCTGCGATCGGGTTGCCCTATTATAACGATTGTCCGCGATCGCAAAGGCGGAGTTTCCTTTGACGAATGACAAATGACGAATGACAAATGACAAATGACAAATGACTTACCTCTGTTGCGCCGCCCGCATCGATAAACCAATTCGCTTTAACTTCTCATCCACAGAAAGAACCCGCACATTTACAACTTGTCCCACTTTGACAATTTCTTTGGGATCTTCCACAAATCGATCCGCCAGTTGGGAAATATGCACCAACCCATCCTGATGCACGCCAATATCTACAAATGCGCCAAAATTCGCCACATTCGTGACAATTCCTTCTAATTCCATCCCCACTTTTAGGTCAGACATTTCCTTCACGCCTTCCTTAAATGTGGCATATTTAAACTCAGCACGGGGATCACGTCCCGGCTTTTCTAATTCCCGGATAATGTCTTTCAGGGTGGGTAAGCCAACGGTATCCGTCACATATTTCTTTAAATCAATAGATTTGAGCCGATCGGCGGCTTTAGGGATTTGTTTCAGGGGAACCCCAATATCTTTCGCGATCGCTTCCACGACTGGATAACTCTCTGGATGCACAGCGGTATTGTCTAAGGGGTTATCGCCACCGCGAATTCTCAGGAATCCGGCGGATTGTTCAAAGGCTTTGGGTCCTAATTTGGCGACTTTCAGCAGACGGCGACGATTTGGAAATGCGCCATTTTCATTCCGATAGGTGACGATATTTTTGGCAATGGTTGGAGTTAAACCAGACACAAAGGTTAATAACTCTTTCGACGCCGTATTCAGATCCACACCCACATAGTTGACACAACTTTCTACCGTGTCATCCAGCTTCTTTCTGAGTAACTTTTGATCCACATCATGCTGGTATTGTCCCACGCCAATGGATTTAGGATCAATTTTCACCAATTCCGCCAAAGGATCTTGTAAACGGCGTCCAATACTAATCGCCCCGCGCACGGTAACATCTTGATCCGGAAATTCTTCTCGCGCTACATCACTCGCCGAATAGATAGACGCACCCGATTCATTTACAATCACGCTAATCGGTTTCCGATCTAGGGTTTTAATTACTTCTCCGACAAACTCATCGGTTTCCCGCGATGCTGTACCATTGCCGATCGCGATTAATTCAATCTGGTATTTTTCAATCAGGGTTTTGACTGTGGTAGCCGCTTGGGTAGGTTTTCCAGTATGGGGAAAAATGGTTTGGTATTCCATAAACTTCCCCGTTTCATTTAATACCGCCACTTTACACCCGGTTCGCAATCCCGGATCAATGGCTAACGTAGGTTTCATTCCCGCTGGGGGAGAAAGTAGGAGTTCTCGTAAATTAGCTTCAAAAGTTTTAATCGATTCAAAATCAGCATACGCTTTACGATCTGCCCGCACTTCCGTAATTAGGGAATTTTTCATCAAACGGTTAAAGCCATCATGCAACAGATCCCGATAGAAGTTCCGCACCTCTGGAATTTTCGTGCGAATCGTTTCTGATTCTAAATAAGACTGGACAAACTCTTGATCAAACTCCAGATTCAGGCTTAAAATTCCCTCACTCTCTCCCCGAAATAATGCCAACATATTATGCGGCGCAATATCCTTTGCCTTGATTTGGAAATTGCGGTACATTTCATATTTGGTACTACCTTCAGGATAATCGTCTTTAATCTTGGAGACAAATCGCCCATTTTTCATTAAATAGTCGCGCAGGTATGCCCGGAATTCGGCAGTTTCGGCGATTTCTTCGGCTAAGATATCAGACGCCCCTTTCAGCGCATCGGCGGCGGTTTTGATGCCCTTTTCTTCATCAATATAATTGGTGGCTTCTGCTTCTAAGGAGACGGGTTTGGCGGTGGGAGTATTCAGGGATTTAATAAATTCAGCCAGGGGTTCTAATCCTTTTTCCCGCGCAACGGTAGCTCTAGTGCGACGCTTGGGGCGATAAGGGAGGTAAAGGTCTTCTAACTCATTTTTCTGGAAACAGGACTCAATTTTCGCCTTCAGTTCATCCGTCAGTTTCCCTTGAGACGCGATCGCCTCCAGAATCGTGGCTTTGCGTTCTTCGAGTTCACTCAGGTAGGCGTAGCGTTCTGCGATCGCGCGAATTTGGACTTCATCCAGAGAATCGGTTCGTTCTTTCCGATACCGGGAAATAAAGGGAATCGTGGCGCCCTCAGCTAAAAGAGACAGGGTATTTTCCACCTGATTGGCGGAGAGGGAAAGCTCTTGTGCTAGGACGGAGGGAATATTCAGCATATTCGTCATTTGTCATTTGTCATTTGTCATTCGTCATCCTCACGAAGCGCCAATATAAGCTATGTTTCTGTAAGGGTTGGATAACTCTTTACATAACTTCATCTAGTTGAGTTGACTGACTTAGAGTTAACATTATACCTTAAATCATTGGGAAAAGTTTGGATAAATCGAGAACCAAATCGGCAAAATAGGGCAACTCTCTTGTCTGATCCGGCAATATAATTTGTCTTAAACCGTATCCAAAACTATTCTGCCCTTTGTGAAAAGGCTGGCTATAGGCTTCTACGTGATTGTCGATTAAATTAAAGAGCCAATAATCAGAAATACCCGCTTCAGCATAGAGTGGTAGTTTAATCTCTCGGTCATACTTTAGCGTTGAATCAGCAATTTCTATGACCAATAAAACGTCCTCAGCTTTGGGTAGCGAAAAGCGATAATTATCTGCTCGTTTCCGTAAAATAGCAAAATCGGGTTCTGGTTCGCTATTGGATGACAAAATAATCTGATCTTGACATTGTAACTTAGCTCGACCTGTCACCAATCCCGCCAGTTCTTCGAGTAAATCTCGACAACAATTAGTATGGGCTGTGCCTTTCGCCGCCATCTGCATGATTTCTCCACGAATTAATTCCACTCGGTCATCTTCGGTGAAAAATCCCAACTCTGCTAAACGGTGATAGTCCTCAAGCGTGAAGCGTTTAGCTGTTGTGGATGTCATAGGTATCAGTGGTCATATCGTCTAGACTACTACCAGATCCCCGACTTCTTGAACAAGTCGGGGATCTTAATTCGCTCCTGTCAAGCGTAACGAATCCCCCCCAGAGAGAATGCTCACTTCCAGGTTAGCGATCGCGAACTGATCCGTTTACCCAACACCCGGCTGGGAAAACAAAGCAACTCCAGCCAAATCAGTTTCAGATAAAACGCCTGTCTATATCGCGCAAACAGTCGAATTTTCTGCCATAAAAGCAATAATTGCAGTTTCAGCCGAACGGTGAATTCCCTGGTTAGCATAACTCTGTTGGTGTTGTAGGTTAAACAGCCTTGGGTTGAAACTCAAGCAACTCAAAGCTCAAGTCAGAATCGAGCTGACTGGATAAGAGTTTTAGTCCATTTTAATGGACTTTAGCTTTTAGCCAAGAACTTGAGTTCTTGGCGAATGCTGGGGCTTTGTGACAAAGGTGTATTAACCCAAAACCAACCGCCCCAATCGATTCATGCGATAATGCACAAGATACCCGGTGGACTTGCACTCCCAATCATGACTTATGCTCAGACAACTTGGTTTTTGGATACTCTGGGTCAGCTTTCTCGCTTATGCCTTTCTGTTTGCGCCTCCCCAGCAACCCGACACCTTTGACCTGATTACCAATCTTTCCACAGGCAACTGGGATGGGATTAATCCCCTAATTATTGCCCTATTCAACATCATGGGCATACTACCGCTAGCATACGCCTGCTTCGTGTTTATTGATGGACGAGGGCAAAAAATCCCCGCGTGGCTGTTTGCTACCGTTTCCTTTGGTGTGGGGGCGTTTGCGTTACTCCCCTATCTCGCCTTACGTCAACCCAATCCTGAATTTCCTGGCTCAAAAAATATCGTCCTGGGTATTCTCGATTCCCGTTGGTTAGGTGCTGTTCTCACCCTCGGCACCTTGGTATTACTAGGATTTGGCATCCTCAACGGCGATTGGGCAAACTTTATCCAGCAGTGGCAAACCAGTCGTTTTATCCATGTGATGAGCCTGGACTTTTGTCTATTGTGCTTGCTTTTCCCGGCACTGGTGGGCGATGATATGGCACGACGCGGCATAAATAATCCCACCCTATTTTGGGCAGTTTCCCTGATACCGTTAATTGGGTCATTGGTTTATCTGTGTCTGCGTCCCCCTCTTCCCGACACCGAGGAAGCCATGGCAACCGCTTAAACTTTAGCGGATTCTCAGCAAAAATTAATTCAACTTCAGTTCACTAGAAGATGTTGGTGTTGGCAAGCCCAGAAATGCGTCGGGTAAGTAGGGGCAAGTTTAATGGATAAACTCTGTCAATATCCATTCATTTTGACTGTGTTGATTCCCTGTTCTATGTTCTATAACAAAAAACGTAGCTTGCTTCTCGCTTGCGCGAGTAGGACAAATGACAAATGACGAATGACCAAGGACAAACACTATGACGTATCTAGAAACAACCGCAGAATTCTACAGTGAAGTCGCCCAAACCCCGGAAGTGGGGTTATGTTGTGTGCAGAGTTCTCCCCTGCAACTCCCCGGACTGAACATTCCCCAGCAAATGCAGGAAATGAACTATGGTTGTGGAACCACCGTTCATCCGGCGGAACTGATAAACGAGCCAACGGTACTCTATTTGGGCGTGGGTGGTGGTTTAGAAGCCCTGCAATTTGCCTATTTTTCCCGACGTCCCGGTCATATCATTGCCGTTGATCCCGTCCCCGCCATGCGGGAAGCGGCGACACGTAACCTAGAAAGCGCGGCTCAAGATAATCCTTGGTTTGACCCAAGTTTTATCGACATTCGTGAAGGCGATGCCTTTGACCTACCTGTACCCGATGCTTCGGTTGATGTCGTTGCTCAAAATTGTCTATTTAATATCTTTGAACCCGCAGACCTAACTAAAGCCTTGCAAGAAGCCTATCGGGTGCTAAAAATTGGCGGACGCTTGATTATGAGTGACCCCATCGCCACCCGTCCGATTCCTGACCATTTACGCCAAGATGAACGGTTACGGGCAATGTGCTTATCGGGTGCTTTAACATACAACGAGTATATTCAACATTTGGTTCATGTTGGGTTTGGTCAAGTAGAAATCCGGGCGCGGCGTCCTTATCGGCTATTGGATTGTCAAAGTTATAAGTTAGATGAGCCGTTGCTGCTGGAAAGTTTAGATTCTGTGGCATTCAAAGTGCCGATTCCGGAAGATGGTGCTTGCATTTTCACCGGAAAAACGGCGATTTACAGTGGAAGCCAAGACGTTTTTGATGATAACGCGGGTCATGTTCTGCAAAAAGGTGTTCCGGCGTCGGTGTGTGATAAAACTGCGGCTAACCTGGCGATGTCTAAGGATATTCTGATTACTGATTCCACCTGGCATTACACTGGCGGCGGTTGCTGTTAAAAGTGAGGTAAAGTAAGCAAGATCACCGACTTCTTGGAGAAGTCGGTGATCTACCTGTGTACGCAGTTTTGGCTTGTCTGCATAGTTCTAATCCATTGATTCCTGGTGTGGCATAAGGTGTTTAGGCTAAAGCCCTTACTACGAACTACGAATGTTCTAATATCACTCAAGAATAGCTCTGACTTCTTCTACGGAAAGATTACAAGCTGTGGCAATTTGTTCTAGGCTTAGACCTAAGGAGAAGAGTCGAGTTACGGTTTGTTGCAGCGCTTGTTCTGCCCGTTGACGTTCTTGTTCTGCACGTTGACGTTCTTGTTCTGCCCGTTGTGGATAAAGATTACCTTGTTCGTCGTACCAAAATAACCATTCCCTTGTCCAATCTACGTAGGTTCCTTGACCTCGACCAATCCCTAAACCGACTTCCGGCATCCAGTAGGGTTCCCCGGTTTGTAAAATATATTCTCCCTGTTCTAAACGATACACCTCAAAGGGTTGATGTTCATCTCTTTGCCAGTGGCTGGGGTTGTAAATCACATAGTAAAGCACTCCCAACTGAGTATATTTGTCTTTT
Organism: Coleofasciculus sp. E2-BRE-01; assembly: GCF_040221695.1. NCBI lineage: Bacteria > Bacillati > Cyanobacteriota > Cyanophyceae > Coleofasciculales > Coleofasciculaceae > Coleofasciculus > Coleofasciculus sp. E2-BRE-01. Next base: position 9,431 of record NZ_JAVKEA010000056.1, read on the forward strand.
TTATCTCCATATTCATCGTTGTATTTTTTGGAGACAATTTCTATTGCCAGAATAGGAGGAATATTGTTTTCTTCCCATAAGACATAGCTGAGTCGTCCTGATTCGCTTGAGCGCCTCGGTACACCGATACTCAAAAAACCGTCGGGTACGAGTGCAGGTTGGCGTTTGTTTTCGTAGAGGTAGTAGATGCCCATATCTACGCCCAAAAACCAATCTTGGCGGTCTTGCCAGATGAACGCCAAAATAGAAAGAAGTAAGTTGGGAATTAGGTTTTGGAGTTCATTATCCACAGGGGTATCATCGGAGCAGGGTAGTTCTTGGCTCGTGGGTAGACGGGAAAGTGGTTCAAATTGTACCATCTGTGATTACTCTCAACTGGAGAATGACTATTAATTCTAGGATAGACGCGATTGTCTGAAGTGTTCCTGCTCCCCCTGCTTCCCCCGCTCGCCATCGTTCCACGCCTAGGAGTCTCTTTTTTTACCTTAAGTTGACACCAATGCGCCGTGCGCCCCTACGGTTTTCCAGCGTAAGCCGCGTCACTATATAGCAACCGCCACGTCTCTACCTTACACCCCAGCTACAATTAAGGAGATGTTTCAAGAAAAGTTGATGCAAGTCACCGCCTCCCCGACCAATCTGAGCCTGATTACTTCCAGCTTCCATGCTCTATCTGACCCAATTCGGATCAAACTACTGGAACTGTTGCGAGAACAGGAATTGTGTGTGTGTGAACTCTGCGAAATGCTGGAGGTAAGTCAGTCGAAGTTATCGTTTCACTTGAAAACTCTCAAAGAAGCTAGCTTGGTTCGCGCCCGTCAGCAAGGGCGTTGGGTTTATTACAGCCTGAATTTGCCTCAGTTTGTGCTGTTAGAACAATATTTGGCAGAATACCGCCGCTTTAGCCCCATTTTACCTGGTCGTCCCTGTGCGGAGTAATACCTGGGGTTCAAGGGCGTAGGGGTGTAGAGACGTAGCATGGCGCGTCTCTACAATTGTCTGGTATCAACTTTTTTTGGAGTATCGCTATAATCAGCCTTCTGCCCTCTGTCTCCTGCCTCTGGAGTCGTGGCTACTGCACGACATCGCCTCAATCTGGAATATAAGGGCTTGACAAATCAATTTTTTTTGAAATGATAAAAGTAATCCCATAGTTCTAGAAGGGGGTCGAGTTCAATGAAGGTTATCCCCAGACCACAAATCCTGCCATGGACGAAATTGCCGCTAATCGCAATAGTTACGGCACTCTTGGGCGCCTGTTCCCAAGTCCAGTCGCAGTCGCCCCAACCGATTGAAATTGATGGTTCGAGTACGGTGTATCCGATTACGAAGACTGTTGCGGAGACATTTAATGCCATGACAAAAGCGCCCGTCAACGTCACCGTGGGCTTTTCGGGTACAGGGGGTGGGTTTGAAAAGTTCTGTGCTGGCGAAACCGATATTAATGATGCCTCTCGCCCGATTCAAGCCGATGAGATGGCAGCCTGCAAACAAGCAGGGGTGGCTTATATTGAACTTCCCGTTGCCTTTGATGCGATTACTGTCGTGGTGAATCCCGAAAATGATTGGGTAGAGAGTCTCACGGTAGCAGAGTTGAAAAAAATCTGGGCACCCGAAGCCCAACGCCAAATCACCCAATGGAATCAAGTACGGGAGTCTTTTCCCCAGAAACCGTTAATTTTATATGGTCCGGGGACAGATTCTGGTACGTTTGATTACTTTACCGAAGCCATCGTCGGTGAAGCGGGGTCAAGTCGTAGCGATTATACTGCCAGTGAGGATGATGAAATTCTGGCACAGGGAGTGAATCAAGACCCCAATGCATTGGGCTATTTTGGTTTAGCCTATTACGAAACCAATCAAGATACATTAAAAGCGATCGCGGTCGATAGTGGCAAGGGGGCTGTCTTGCCCTCACGTCAAACCGTTGAGGATGCAACCTATCAACCCCTAACTCGACCGTTGTTTATCTACGTTAACGCGGCGGCTGCCCAGAAAAACCCAGCGTTAGGAGAATTTGTGGCGTTTTACCTGGAGAACGCCCCAGAAATTGTTAGTTCGGTTGGCTATATACCGCTACCAGACGAGGGGTATCACCTAGCTAACGTGCATTTCTTTCAAAACAAGGTAGGCACTGTCTTTGACGGCAACGCTGAATTTAATCTCACCCTTGGTGAGTTGTTACGCAAACAGAAAAAGTTTTAACCATTAACGGTTGCATTTTGAGTCATTCCTATGAGTACTAATTCATCTAACGCCACAACATCGCCACCCCAAGTTGGGGGTCAACTCAGTGTCTTTGAAAAATATCTCACCGTTTGGGTGGTACTCTGCATTCTTGCGGGTATCGCCCTGGGTAAATTATTTCCCGGTGTAGCGGTGACACTGGATGCCATGAGTGTTTATCAGGTATCTATTCCTATCGCCATCTGCCTGTTTTTCATGATGTATCCGATTATGGTGAAAATTGATTTCACCCAAGCAACTCAGGCAGTGCGTGCGCCGAAACCCGTGATTTTAACCATGGTGGTGAATTGGTTAATTAAACCGTTCACGATGGTGGTTTTTGCCCAGTTTTTCCTGGGTTGGCTGTTTCAGCCTTTGCTATCGCAAACGGAGATTATTCGCGGGGCGGAGGTTACTTTGGCAAATTCTTACATCGCTGGGGCAATTTTATTAGGGATTGCTCCTTGTACGGCGATGGTTTTGATGTGGGGGTATCTGTCTTACAGTAATCAAGGGCATACCTTGGTGATGGTGGCGGTGAATTCGTTGGTGATGTTGTTTCTGTATGCTCCCTTAGGACGATGGTTATTAGCGGCGAATAATTTAACGGTTCCCTGGCAAACGATTGTGTTATCGGTACTGATTTATGTGGGGTTGCCGTTGGCGGCGGGGATGTATAGTCGGTATTGGATTTTTAAACATAAGGGCAAAGAGTGGTTTGAACGGCGATTTATTAAATACCTGAGTCCGATTTCGATTGCGGCGCTTTTAATTACACTGGTTCTGTTATTTGCGTTTAAAGGAGAATTGATTATTAATAATCCGCTGCATATTTTGCTGATTGCTGTGCCGTTGTTTATTCAGACGAATTTCATTTTCTTTATCGCTTATGTGGCGGCGTTGAAGTTGAATTTGGCGTATGAAGATGCGGCTCCGGCAGCGTTAATCGGCGCGAGTAATCATTTTGAAGTGGCAATTGCGACGGCGGTGATGCTGTTTGGCTTGAATTCGGGGGCGGCGTTGGCGACGGTTGTTGGGGTGTTAATTGAAGTGCCTGTAATGTTGATGTTGGTGGAATTTTGTAAGCGAACGGCGATGTGGTTTCCACGGGAACCGGAGAAGGCAACGTTGCGTGATCCGCGTTGTCTTGCGCGTTGAGTGGGGGGATTAAGGGGGTTGGAGAGTTATGTTTTTTTAACGCAGAGGACGCAGAGGTTGGCGCAGAGGTTCGCAGAGGGGGTTTGCGGTATTGATTTGGAAGTTTTATTGGGTTGGAGAAGGAAGAGGTTATTGTGATGAAATCGATTATGTTTGTGTGTAAGCAAAATTCCTGTCGTTCCCAAATGGCAGAAGGATTTGCTCGCACGTTAGGAGAGGGTAAAGTAGCGGTGACGAGTTCGGGGTTGGAGGCGTCTGAGGTGAATCCTACGGCGGTTAAGGTGATGTCGGAAGTTGGGATTGATATTAGTGATCAAGTGTCTCAGCCGTTGAGTGATTTTAAGGCTGAAGATTATAATGCTGTGATTTCTTTGTGTGGGTGTGGGGTAAATTTGCCTGAACCTTGGATATTGCGGGAGGTGTTTCAGGATTGGCAATTGGATGATCCGGCGGGTGAACCGATAGAGACGTTTCGGCGAGTACGAGATGAAATTAAAGAGCGAGTTGTTCAGTTAATTGATGCATTGAGTTAAGTTAAATGGCACTGAATTTAGAGTTTGTAGTAAGCGCTAAAGCGCTTCTGGCACTAAAGTGGCTACTACGAACTTAGCGCCCTCACCCCCAACCCCTCTCCCAAGCTTGGGAGAGGGGAGCTATTTATATTCTCTGACTAGGGCTTGACCTTATACCTAGGTATAAGCTTTATGATTAAGGCACTGGATTCTGATATGAGCTGGGGCAATATGCTTCAAGTTGGTGAAGTGGCGCGTAAGTTGGGACTTAATCCCCAAACCCTTTATTTTTATGAACGGATTGGATTGATTCCGAGTCCGAAACGTACCGAGGCTGGATATCGCTTGTTTGATGACCAGGATATTGAACGGTTGTCCTTTATTAGTCGGGCGAAGGGGTTAGGTTTAAGCCTGGACGAAATTAAAGATTTACTGGTATTGCAAGATGGCGATTCTCTGTCTTGTGGTGAAGTTTATCAGCGATTGCTGAGAAAAGTTCAGCAAATTGAAGATAATATCCAGCAATTGCAACAGCTACGAGCAGAACTTTTGCCTTTGCTAAATCAGTGTCAAGAAAATGCTCAACGGTTGGGTGAAGAACGCCAGTGTGTTGTCTTTAAGGATGTTGATTCTAACGGGGAAGACAAGGCTGGACTATTTGATCACGATGCCAATTCTTATGAGGTGTTAAGTATGGATACGCTGACAGTAGAAATTCTGGGAACGGGCTGTAAAAAATGCCATCAATTAGAGGAAAATGCCCGAAGTGCGATCGCGTCTTTAAACTGAAGTTCCCCTTTGACAAATAGCTACACTGTATGCGTATCCCGGCTTAGGGCGATTTGACTTTCGGGTTCACTGGGTACAAATCAGGCTAACGCCCAATAAATCTAAAGCTTTCCTTTGCACAGGAGTCGGTTCTGT
>NZ_JAVKEA010000057.1:0-3496 GCF_040221695.1 Coleofasciculus sp. E2-BRE-01
TCTTCCCAAGGTATCAACTTCGACATGATTACCCAACGGTAATATGCGTGATAACTTTTCCTCAAAGGGGAGTTGAAAGTTTTCTGGCTCCGTAGGCACTGAGTCTACTTTTCGGTACATCTACCTGATCGGGGGTGCAAGAATTTTGACCAATTCTACCAGATTTCTTTGCACCCAGTCAATTGTAAATACGGCTCAAAGCATTGATAGCTAAGGATTTCGGCTTTGTGCAGCAAGCCCTATTTAGTTTAAATCTCGCTGACTTTAGAGTTTGTAGCAAAACCTTGATATCTGGTAGGGTGGGCATTGCCCACCAGCCTTAATCAGCGTGACATTCGACTCTGAATGGTACTTATTTAATGGAAAGGACACTGACTTTAGGGTTTGCAGTCAGTGATAGGATTTTTAGCGAAGACAGCGCAACTACGAACCCCATTTTAATTACGTCATAATTTGCTGTGCCACTTTTTTCATTTCTAGACTTAAAGGGTGACTCGGAAAGCGGACACAAAAGACATCACCGCTAGCGAGTTGAATCATCTCTTCCGATAAGGGTAAAATACCTGCAACAGTAGCCTGATAGGTTTGTGCTATATCTTGCTCTAATGCCTTAAAGTCAAGGGCTTCATGGGCTTTATTTACCATTAACAATAATTTAGGCACTTGTAACTTACGTGCTACATCAACGGTGACAGCCGTTCCTTGAAAGTCCTGGCGGTCTGGACGTAGAATAATTAGCAATACGTCAGAGATGGTGATAGATAGTAGGGTTTCTTCATTTAAACCAGGATGAGTATCAATGAAGAGATAGTCTAGTTTTAAGGCTTGAATTAAATCCTCAAACCCATCAATCAGCATATTCACATCATACCCTTCTCGCAAAATCCTGGTAATCTCTCCCATGCGAATACTGGAAGGAATCAGATAGATTTTGCTATTGATTTTGCGGTTTTCTCCCAGGATAGAACTGACATCATACGCCGCATCTTGAATTTGACAACGCCCCCACAAGTAATCATTTAGGGCGTTTTTCATTTTGTTCTCATCGAAGCCGAAAAGAACGTGAATGCCAGGAGACTGGATATCAGTATCAACAATACCGACTCGATATCCAGCTTTAGCGACAGTTGCGGCTAGATTCGCTGTAGCATTTGATTTACCCGTACCACCACGGAATGAGTGAATCGACACAATTTCCGACATTTTATACCTCTAGGATGTCGATTAGTTTTGACCCAACGCTAGGCTCAGGGAACCTGGTGTTTGTGTAGGGACGGGTTTCATTATTATCTATCATTTCTGATTAACCCAGATATGACTAAACCCGCCCAAACCGATTTGTGTAGGGGCGGGTTTTACTACTAATCATTTCTGATTAACCCAGATGTGACTAAACCCGCCCAAACCGATTTGTTTAGGGGCGGGTTTTACTACTATCGTTTCTGATTAACCCAGATGTGACTAAACCCGCCCTGGCTAAGTTTTGAGTTGATCTATCTTAACTCGACTGATTCACACTTTGCTGCGGTCAGTTAAAATTTCGTATCCATCTGCTGTCACCAATACGGTATGCTCAAACTGAGCGGATAGGGCATTATCGACGGTTACGGCAGTCCAACGATCGGATAAGATACGGGTAAACTTGGAACCTGCATTAATAATCGGTTCAATTGCCAGAGTCATCCCTTCCCGTAACTTTACATTGGGCATTTGCCGAGTGCGGAAGTGAAACACAGAGGGTTCTTCGTGCAGGTTGCGTCCCACGCCATGACCGGTGAAATCTTCCACCACAAAAAAACTATTGGCGTTAACATGATCTTCGATCGCGCCCGCAATGTCAAGCAGGGAGTTCCCCGCTTTTACCTGTTCGATTCCTTTATAGAGTGCGGCTTCTGCCACTTCTATTAACTTGGCGGCGTTGGGTTTAACATTACCCACGGCAATGGTAATACAGGAGTCGCCATGGAAGCCTTCATAGTACGCCCCCGTGTCAACTTTCAGCACATCCCCCGCCCGAATTACCTTTTTGCGACTGGGAATTCCATGCACCACTTCGTTGTTGAGACAGGAACAGATTGAAGCCGGGAAGCCGTGGTATCCTTTAAAACTCGGCGTTGCTCCCATTTCGCGGATGCGCTTTTCGGCATAAGCATCCAAATCCGCCGTCGTCATCCCCGGTTTAACCTGTTCGGAAATTTCTTTGAGAACGGTAGCGACTATTTTAGACGCCTGCCGCATAATAGTAAGTTCAGACTCGGATTTAATTTCGATGCCCCGACGTTGTTTTTTCGGGCGAGACGGCTGGGCAGGTTTGGAAAGCAGGTTACTAAGAATATTCATGTAAACGATGAAACCGAGAATGGGTGAGCTTTATGTGGATATCTCCTTGCCTCTTCCTACCTTGGCAGAAAGCCTGCTGACAAAAAAGGGACGTTCAGATTTCAATTCCCCGATGTTGCCGATTCAATGAGTTTCTGTCGGCTGGGCAAGGGTCATCCGACGACAAAGTTTGATCTTATCATTGATTAGGCTAGCTCTGGCTTATTTGCTAGATATCGTGTTAATCAACCCTTTGAATTTGATAAACAGGCACGGCAATGCCGTGCCCCTACGGGTTCGATTCCTTGGGTTATTGAAGTTGATGTCCCCGTTCCCAATTGTGGTGATAATCATGGTTCAATTCTTACAAAAATCAATAACTTTCGCTGAATTTATCCAATGGAAGCCAGCCAATAAACGCTATGAACTGCATGATGGAGTCATTATTGAAATGCCACAGCCTACAGGTGAACATGAAGACGTTGTGGGATTTTTAGCCGAAAAGCTGACATTAGAATATGTCCGTCTCCAGCTTCTCTATTCTATTCCAAAAACGGCGCTGGTTAAATCAGCATCAAGTGAATCGGCTTATTCGCCAGATATCTTGTTGATCAATCGTTTGAATTTGAGCAACGAACCCTTGTGGAAAAAAGAGTCTACTTTGATTCTGGGAGCTTCGATTCCTTTAGTTGTTGAAGTAGTTAGCAGTAATTGGCGGGATGATTACTATAAAAAATATGGGGAGTACGAAGGAATAGGAATTCCTGAATACTGGATCGTTGATCATTTAGCTCTGGGCGGTCGTAAATTTATTGGTAATCCAAAACAACCAACGGTTTCTATTTATGTTTTAGTGGATGGAGAATACCAAGTCAGCCAATTTCGAGGAAATGACTGTATTCAGTCAGTTGCTTTCCCTAACTTACAGTTAACCGCTGAAGAAATATTTCAGTCGGTTAGTTGTTAGTTCAAGCCAGATATTTTTTCAATCAACCCTTTGAATTTGATAAACAGCTTACAACCCCACCTGTAGGGGCACGGCATTGCCCATTGGTGTCAACTTAAGGTGAAAGCTCGGTTGAGCAAGGGTGTCGGGTGTCGGGTGTCGGGTGTCGGGTGTCAGGATGGAATTGTCTGTTGGAGGCGAAAAAACCTCACACCTACCACCATTCACCTC